>JAOARS010000285.1 GCA_025210415.1 Marinifilum sp.
GATCAATTCTTTCCAAACTCCATCCTCCATCACTTTTGTCTTTAGATTTATACCATGTATCGGAATAAGCAATTTCATCAATAATTTTTTCTTTAGCAGATTTCAATTGTAAACTTGCTCCTGCATTGGTTAATCCTGTAAAGCTTGATAAGCCTAATGTATTCCCATATTTAGTAAATGCATCAACTGCCGAATTGGAGCAAAGAATTAAATACGAATTTGCCTGAATTGTATCACCGGAAAGGAACAATTCCTTTTTCCCGATTTGCAGCTTCCAATTTTCAACTGAAATTGGATAATCTTTGGTGTTATGCAATTCTATATATTCATACTCCGGCAAGCCATTGGTCGGATTTTCATCAGCCATAATTTCATTAATTACAACATCAAAAATTTTAGCTGGTGCTAAATATTCAAACTCTATAAAGTCATAATCTAATATTGCTCCTTGTTCATCTTTAATATTCGAAATTTCTATCCGATATAATCCAGTTACAAGCTCAGAATTCATAAGAAGAAGCACTTTATTTTTCTCATTTCCGGTTGTAACAGAATAATCACTTACATCTTCGCCATTCAAATTTATCGTGAAGTTTTCTTTCCCAAGCAATTGATTTGCATCTAATTCTTCTGAAAATTCTATCAAAAAAGAATCTTGTCCTGCAACTTGATAAGATTTTATGAAAGGAGCCGTATTTACAGACTGAATTTTGAGTTTATCAAACCACAATTCTCCGGCTCTTGATGCAGATTCAAAATTAAATTCAAGAGCAGAATAAGCAGAGTTCGCATCAGTAACTATCGCAGAATAAACACTTCCCGATTTATACCAATTATTTTCTTCTCCCAACCTGTTGTAAGCCAATTGCCATTTTCCATCAGCAGTATAGTCAACTTGAATCGCTACTTCTTCTTTCTCATTCCAATTAAAAGCAGTCTCTAATAATAATTCAGGTTCTGAATCTGTTCTCCATAAACTTAACAAATCGGTTGATCCTTTCAGGTTTATTCCTATTGAATATTTGGTTTGAGCTCTTGCCGGATCTTCATTGTCCATATATAAATGAAAGACAAAATGATTTCCGGAGCTAGGATCCCAATCTCCATTTTTCAGAATAAAACTCCATCTACTTGCACCATTTTCAGGTTTCCAATTGTTTAACTCCCGGGAAATAAAGCTACTCCCTACCTGATTGCTTAAATTGTGTTTTAAGGATTTTTCATCCTTTATTGGTTGATAACTTGATACAGACCAATCATCTGTATTTATGAATTCTTCCAAATTATTTTTTTCAAAATCATAATCATAGTCTAACAAATTCGCTCCTAATTTTATACTGCAAGTATCAGATAATAAATTTGAATTTACTCTGATTTTAAAATCTTTATCTCCATTGTACTTCATAGAGTTGATCTGCAATACTCCTTTATTCAGAATCAAATCATTATCATGTGCTAATTTTCCATTTCCGTTCATTACTGAAACAGTAAACTGATCTGAATTATCCTTATCAATGTTTTGATATTGATCGCATGCAACAACTTTCATATCAAATAAAACGGTGCTATCGGTAATAAACATAGGCGACGATACTATTTTAAGCCTATCTGCTACCACATTCAATTGAAAATCACCCGATGATATCTCAGAACTAATGTTTTGAATTAATTCTGAACTATTAACACCTGTTTTCCACCCAAAATCTGCATCAGGAATATGCAATTTAAACGAGTAATTATCAGGCAATTGAGATTTTCTAAAATAAATAGCCAATTCAAAATTTTTACTTGTTCCATTATCCACTGTAAAGATTCCTTTAGCAGAATTAAATTTTATGTAATCACTCTCAATATCTGATGTCTGTGCAATTATCTCTCCTTCACTTTTTACAATTGCACCTGCAATGTGTTTTTTCCAATCGAATGAATTGATTGATTCTTTTTTGTAGAATTTAGCTGTATTAACAATGGTTGGCAATTCATCAAAAGAAGCTGAATCAGTAATGGTAAAATTCAGAATGGTAATTGCCAATGCTTCCGATATGGATTTTGAATTCAGTTGAGTAGTGGAAATATCATCGCCAAAAGATAAGGATGAGTTACGATCAACACTTGAAATGTTATCAGATAAAATCGTTTCAAATCCATCGGTTTCTGCCTGAATTGTGAAATTTTCTGCCTTACCATATAATAAATCAGTCCATTCCAATTTTCCGTTTTCTATGCTTTTACTTAATCCTGATTGCGAGTTCAATTCTCCGGTACCTGCAGCCAAACTTATAGTCACTAACTTATCGAAATTGGTATCCGGATTACCAAATGCATCAAGTAATTCAAGCCCAATAGCAAACTTCTCATTTGGTTTGACATATTTGGGCACTTCTGAAAATTTCATTTTAATTGCTTCAACATCACATACAAACCGAGGTCCTAAAATATCATTATCAAATATTGGTTTTAACCCACTTTCAGAATTCAATACTTCCCAATTTTTACTCGATCTTTCAATCTTTACTTGTATTGTTTCTCCATCAACACATGCTCCTTCTTTAAAATATGCATATACCGAATATTCTGCACTCGATTCACTTTCAACAACTGAAGTTAATTCATTATCTGGAAATAGAATGTCTATCCTATTCTTCGATACTTTAATATCTGCATCTAACTCAACGCCTTCTCTCATCAAATAAAAACCAGTCAAACTTTTCTTTAAATCAATCTGGTTTTCATCGCTTGTAATTATTGGAATTTTCTTAAGAATTGTTGGAGTTTCATCCCCTCCTGAATCGTGGACTGTAAATCGAAAAATTTCAAAGGCATCAACTTTATTGGTCCGTGTGGAAGACAATAAAGTATTATTTGGAATCCAAGAACTGGTTTTAGCTTGAGATTCATATGTATTTTCAATTATTATATCTGATGAAATCAATTTGGGTAAACTTTCACCTTTAATAGCAAGTTGTATTGTATCTATAATTTGATATCGAAGAAAATCAAATGTAACAGTTCCGCTATTCAAGAGTTTCTCAAATCCATTTTCAGACAACAGTTCTCCCTTTCCTGAAAACAATGAAATATGAAGTTTTTCTTGCTGGTCTAAATCAATATTTCCAAACTGATCGGTTGCATTTAAGCCAACATTAAAAAATTGATTCCTAACAATTTTCCCGGGTATTTCATCGATAATGAGTTTTGAAGCTTTAACATCTATCGAATGGACAACAGATGTAATCAATTCATTGTTTCCTAAAAAACCTGATCCATTGGAAAATGATTCGAATCCACGGGCAGTTTCAGCGATAAAGCACTGGAATTTTTCTCCATCACCCAAGCTTGTATCAGAGTTTAAATAAATTCTCAATTCAATTTCTCGTTTTTCGCCTTCCGGAATTGATAATTGGTTTTCTGAAAAATCAAAAAACAACGAATCGGAGCTAATTGTTAATAATTTACTATCAATTTGTTGATCTTCCAAAAACATTAAAACTCCACCTAATTGTGTTTCCCAATTGATCCCATTTTTCGGTTTCGAATTGTAAAATGTCATTCGCGAAATTTTTGTAGGAACTCCATCTTGTGCTGAATCAGTTTCATCGATAATAAATCGAAAGCATGCTACTGCTTCTTTTTCTGTATCAACGTTTGTATTGATGATCACCTCTCCAATCTGATTTTGAGATTCTTTAATTTCGGTTAGTTTATCGTTTTCCACAACGACAGGATCACCTGCTACAACAATATCATCGAAATACACTTTGTCTCCTGAATTCGGATTATTCAGCTTTATTACAATTCGAAGCTCATTTCCTTCCAAATTAGAGGCAGAAACATTTGAACTGCCCCAATTACCAATATTCTCCCAGTTTGAATCAAATGAAACTTCAGTTCCATCGTCGAGTTGATAGTAACATTTTATGTATTTATTGGAATTTGTTGATGAGCCTGTTTCTTTTGCCAATAATGAAATAGAACAATTTGTAAATCCTGAAATATCAATCACCTTACTTGTCCAGATTGCTTCGCCGTCACAATCAACAGCTTCCAGCCTTCCTCCGCTTGTTTCAACCACTTTTACATAGTCCGAATCATTGGAGAGTGTACACATCGAAACATCCAAGCTCCAATCCGAAACTCCACCCATATCATTAGCGGTTCCCCAATAACCTTTATTTAAATCGTCAGAAAAATTTTTAGACCAAATGTCATCGGCATATAACTCCGTATTCATCAGTAAAATCAAGAAGATGACCAATTTCAAGGAAAGTATTTTTTTCATAGAAAATTAACTTTAACTTTGATTTGCTTTTTTAATTAAAAGCTAATTTAACTATAACCATTTTTATTAACAAGGAATTAAAGCTTTATTATGTTATGAGAGTAGCAATCGTAGGAGCTACTGGCCTGGTAGGCCAGAAAATATTGGATGTTCTGGAAGAAAGAAATTTTCCGATAAGCGATTTGTATCCGGTCGCAAGCGAAAGATCTGTAGGTAAAGAAGTCGCATTTAAGGGCAACAAGTACAAAGTAATCAGTATGGAAGATGCAATTAAAATAAAACCACAAATTGCTATTTTCTCTGCAGGTGGCAGTACATCATTAAAATGGGCTCCCGAATTTGCAAGTGCAGGTACTACTGTAGTAGATAATTCTTCGGCTTGGAGAATGGACGAAACCAAAAAATTAGTGGTTCCTGAGATTAATGCTACGGAACTAACCAAAGAAGACAAGATTATTGCAAACCCCAATTGTTCAACCATTCAGATGGTTGTTGCATTGGCACCTCTTCATGAAAAGTACAAGATTGAACGCTTGGTTATTTCAACTTATCAATCAATTACAGGAACAGGAGTTAAAGCCGTTCAACAATTCGAAGATGAGCGTTCCGGAGTTGATGGCGAAAAAGCATATCCTCACGAAATTGATAAAAATTGTCTTCCTCATTGCGATGTATTTACCGAAAATGGTTATACAAAAGAGGAGATGAAGTTGGTAAATGAAACCCGAAAAATTTTAAAGGATGACAACATTCGTGTTACAGCAACGGCTGTAAGAGTTCCGGTTGTTGGTGGCCATAGTGAATCGGTAAATATTGAGTTTGCCAATGAATTTGAAGTTGAAGACATCAAACAACTTCTATCGGAAACCGATGGCGTAATTGTTCAGGATGATCTTGATAACAACGAATATCCAATGCCAAAATATTCGCATGAACGCGACGAAGTTTTTGTTGGTCGTATTCGTCGTGATTACTCAAATCCAAACAGTTTAAACATGTGGGTTGTAGCAGATAATTTAAGAAAAGGTGCTGCCACCAATGCCGTTCAAATTGCAGAATATCTGGCTGAACATCAGCTAGTCTAAAAAATAAAAAAACCGATGCAAATGCATCGGTTTTTCTTTTATATCATATTTTAATTTAGTCCATTAAATTAGAATAATCCTGATAAAGGAAATCGTTATATGGGAATCGTGCTGAATGAATTTCGCGAATTACACCATATACTTTCTCTCTAAACTCATCTATGTTTTGCTTCTCAATTGCCGAAATAAATAAACAAGGAGTTTCTCCTTTGGCAATCCACATTTGTTTTAACTCATCCAAACTATAATTTTCTCTTGTTTTAGGCAACAAATCATCCTCATCCTTCTTCACATAGGTAAATGCATCAATCTTATTAAACACAAGGAAAGATGGCTTCTCTCTATTGTCAATCTCGGCCATTGTTTCATTTACCACCTTAATATGGTCTTCGAAATTAGGGTGTGAAATATCTACCACATGCAAAATAACATCAGCTTCGCGAACCTCGTCAAGAGTTGATTTAAACGATTCTACCAAATGGTGTGGCAACTTTCTGATAAATCCAACGGTATCTGCCAACAGAAATGGCACATTTTGAATTACCACCTTACGCACTGTAGTGTCAAGTGTAGCAAAAAGCTTGTTTTCAGCAAATACATCCGATTTACTCAACATGTTCATGAGAGTTGATTTACCAACATTAGTATACCCAACCAAAGCTACACGAACCAATTTTCCACGATTCTTTCGTTGAGTTGCCTTTTGTTTGTCAATCTTTTTCAGATCTTCCTTAAGTTTAGATATCTTATCCAGAATAATACGACGGTCGGTTTCTATCTGAGTTTCCCCGGGTCCGCGCATACCAATACCGCCTCGCTGACGTTCAAGGTGAGTCCACATTCGGGTTAATCGTGGCAACATATATTGATATTGCGCCAATTCCACCTGCGTTTTCGCATGTGCAGTTTGAGCCCTGCTTGCAAAAATATCAAGAATCAAGTTGGTTCTATCTAAAATTTTTCTTTTTAGGATTCGCTCAACATTTCGCAATTGAGTCGGAGACAATTCATCATCAAAAATTACCATCCCAACATCATCATTTGCTTCCAAATAATTCTGAATTTCCTCAAGTTTTCCTGCTCCAACAAAAGTTTTTGGGTTCGGATATTCCAATTTCTGAGTAAATCGTTTAACTGTTTTTGCTCCGGCTGTTAATGCCAAAAAATCCAGTTCATCCAAATACTCCCCAACCTCTTGTACAGTCATATTCTTAGACTGATCAATCACTCCAATTAAAACCGCTTTTTCTTGCTCTTTTTTTGTTTTTAGATAGTTTCCCATTTAATTATTTTAGGAATAACACCAGGCATATGCCTGTAGTTTGATTCTTTTCTTTACTAGTATTTCACATCAATCAAATGATGAATTGTAAAGCAAAAATACACAATATTCTGCAATCATTCTTTTAGGCACAAAAAAAGAGGTTCCGAATTATCGAAACCTCTTATATAATTGTATAGTATTGATCTACTGTAATTGGAAGTTGATTGGTACAGTATAAGAAACCTTTACTGGTTTTCCACGCTGCTTTCCTGGCTTCCACTTTGGCATTTGGTTGATTACACGAATCGCTTCTTTATCCAAAGACGGGTCAACTCCACGCACAACGCGAACTTGCTCAACACCACCAATCTTGTTTACTACAAAAGTAACAAAAACACGACCAGTAATACCATTTTCCTGAGCAATTACAGGATATTTGATAGATCTTGCAATCCACTTCTGTAATTCAAGCTGTCCACCTGGGAATTCAGGCATATCTTCTACAATAACGAACACCTGAGCTTCATCTTCTTCTTCCTCTTCCTCTACTACCTGGATTTCAACTTCTTCATCCATATCAGCATCAGAGTCTTCAATTTCAAGCTCGTCTTCGATCTCTTCATCGTTATCCACAATTTCCAATACCTCCGCTACTTTAGGTGCTGGTGGTGGTGGTGGTGGTGGCTTAATAGGTTCTTGTCTGGTAACAGGAATCATCTCCTCTTCAGCCTCCATTTCTTGCTGATCGTCTAAACCTGTAGCTTCCGAAGAATCTACACGCCATTCAAATGCAAGAAATACAAAGGCAAGAGTCAGTGCCAGACCAATCTCAAGAAAGAGACCTCTCTTATTTTCAAGATCTGCTTTAGGTGACTTCTTAACTTCCATAATCTTCTTTTAATTTTCTTTTAAATTCAGCGTTTAAAAGTAAGTTATTCAATTTTATAATCAAAATTCTATTCTCTGCGAAAATATTCGAGGCATAAAGATATAAAAATAACGGGCAAATATTTTTTCCCAACCGTATTTTTTGATTTTCAATAAGTAAGAACGATTAAAATTTGATAATAATAATAAAGAATGCTCTATTTTGAATACCGATAAACTCTCTGTAAATAAATCAACTATAAATTTAGTGCATTTTTTTCTTTAAAGCCATTCTAAATTATATTTTTTAACGAAGAAGAGTGAAAAATCCATGTTATCCGAACTCATCCTACCTATACACACACTATACATTGCTACCAATCAATTGTCTATTGACAAACAATTTTCGGATTAAAATAGATTCTCCACTCTAATTCCCTTACGTATAAGATTGAAAAATGTTTGCTTTCAACAAAAATTCATTATCAATTCGTTTCGTATGTTTAATTTTAATTTATATTTGCATCTGGTTTCTTATTCATATCTAAATGAATAACGGATTTCAAATATTTCACTACAGGAATTATCATTCCTATAGCTATTGGGAAGCCAGAATATTTTGATTCGATTTATTTTACGGGGGGTTAGCTCAGTTGGCTAGAGCGTTTGACTGGCAGTCAAAAGGTCACCGGTTCGATTCCGGTACTCTCCACCCTCAAATCAAGGCGGTTATGGCATTTATGTCGTGGCCGCTTTATCTTTTACACTAACAAAAGCACTAACATTCGACTTTTAATTTTCTTGAAAAATTTAAATTTTTAAATCTTCTGAAGCATTTTTTTCTTCACTATAGTAAGATATTGCTATTTTCTGTGTAAACCTGTAAACCTTCACCTCTACAAGCTGACATACATAAATTACAGGTTTACACTAGGATTTACACAGTTTACATGAATTGTTAACTAATTGGTTTACATGCTTATTCACAACATTACTATTAAGAACTATTTCGACTAAAAAATGGCACTTAAAAAATCTCTAATATAAATGTGCTCTACACCATCGTAACCATCTCCGGCTAACTTATCCATGGAAACCACAATTTTAGAATGATTGTCATCTATTTTAAGAAGATTTCCAAATTCTCGTTTTACTGTTTCTTCTTTCTCTAACAAATAGGAAACCTGTATATATTTCTTTTCGTTCTTTCTTTCGCAGACAAAGTCTATTTCCTGAGTATTTAAAACGCCTACTTTAACTGTATATCCACAAAACAAAAGATGATTGTAAACTATATTTTCAAGTACTTTGGCAATATCATTGGTTTTATAGCCTATTATGGCATTTCGAATTCCAATATTTTCAAAGAAATATTTATCCCCAATCTCAAAAATCCGTTTCCCAACAATATCATAACGCCTGGTCGGATGAATAATAAATGCACTCGATAAATACTTAATGTAATTCTGAATTTGCTGCGATGAAATACTCACTTGCTGTAACTTTAAGAAATCACTAATTTTTTTTGCAGAAAAAAGACTACCCACATTATTTGCCAGGAAGGTAACCAAACGCTCCAAAAATTGCGAATTTCTTAAGTTATATCTGCTTACCACATCACGATATATAATGGTACTGTATATATTTTTAAGATATTCAAAAATTACATCATCATTCAAAGGCAAGTTGGTAATATATGGTAAGCCTCCATATTTCATAAACAATGCTAAACTATCATCAGAATTTTCAAGAGAATGAAATTTTAAAAACTCCAGATACGATAAACTGTAAACTGTAAATTCTATATATCTTCCACTCAAAGCAGATGCAAGCTCTCCCGAAAGCATTTTAGCATTACTTCCCGTAATATAAATATCAATACTCTCATTTAATGCCAAAGATCGTAATGCCTTTTCAAAGCCTTCCACATCCTGAATTTCATCTATAAACAAATAGTTAGGATGAGATGATGACAAATTTTCAAGCACATAATCATTCAAATCTTTTGCCGTTTTGATATGATCAAAAGCCAGATCCTCCATATTGATATAGATGATATGTGCATTATTTTCCTTTCCAGATATCACATTCATTAACTGAAAAAGCAGATACGACTTACCAACACGCCTTTGTCCGGTTAATACCTTAATTAAGGAAGTATTAATAAATGGTTCTATTTTCTCGATATAAGAATCTCTCGGAATTATATTTTTGGGAATATTCATAGCAAAAACATTTACGATATACTTGAAACTTTTACGAAACTACTAAGAAGTTTCAATTATACCATAATCTTTATTGATTTTTCGTAAAAATTTAAACTATACTTGAAACTTTTAAGTGATATTACTTTTAAATACTCTCACTATGTAAGTATTGCAATTTTTTGTGTAAACCTGTAAACCTTCGCCATTACAAATTGTGATACTATTAGTTACAGGATTACATTAGGGTTTACACAGTTTACATGAATCACTAACCAACTGATTTTCAAAGGGTGTTTAGTTTACATGGATTTATAAATTTTATGCTTCACTTTATTGCTGTAAGTAAGTTTATTCTTTCAACTACACTAAGAGCTACAAATTAGGAAGCTCTAGCCAACCAACAGGAGGTGCATCTTTTATCGCAGATGGTATTGGCTTATCTAACAACATTCTTGATGTATTTGGTGCATCAGGAAGAAAAATCACAAAAAATCTTTTAGAAACTAAAGACTTTCGAATTTGATCAATACCAACTCCACCTTTGTATTTAGCACTTTTATATTTAAACTCATAAAGCGCAGTTGGAGCTGAATGATGATCATCAACAACTTTTATAATTTCTCCGATCGTGTATATACCTTCTCTCTTTAATCAACTTCTTTGATTTAAATCTCTTAAACCAAAAAAAATAAAACATGTAATGGTCAATCCAACCAATATACTCACTACTTTTTTCTCATTAATTTCCATAAGTATTGAACTTATAATTTACATCTGAACCAACTACCTACATTATACATAGTATAACGAGATCGTTATAAAATATTTCTTGACCTATTAACATTCCAGAGACATGTCCCTCCCACGGTAAGGTACAGGCCCTAATTCTTTACCAAACAAAATTAAAACCTGATTTACCTTATCCATTCTTAAAGTTGCTTTGCCCTGCTCTAAATCACGAACAAACCTTAAACCTACTCCAGCTTTGTCTGCTAAATCCTGTTGAGTAAGGTTTAATAATTTACGTTTCTGTTTTACAAATTCTGATAGCGACATAAATTTATTTTTTCTCTTTTTATACCTTATCGGGTATAAATATAAGAAAATCAATCAATTTATACCCTATCGGGTACAAAATTATCAATTCACAGCATTACTATACCCGAAGGGGTATAATATATATTAAACTCTTTCCTATATAAGTAGCTTTGTTGATTTTTCTGTGTAAATCTGCAAACCTTTATCATTATTACTTGAAATGCAGTAGATTACAGGTTTGTATTGAGTTCTCAATAGTTTACATCAGCTAATAATCAATTGATTATCAAAGGGTGTTTGGTTTACCTTTTTGTGAGTGATACTAGATTTATACTACAATCCTACCTGTTTTGAAGCCTTATACCATTTAAATCTTAATCAAAGAAGTATTAGAGGTTCGATTTTCGAAATATAAGAAGCTCTCGGAATTATATTTTTGGGAATATTCATTATAAAACATTTAAGTTATATATGAAATTTTTACAAAAAAACGGAATAGTTTTAGGTATATCGTAAATAATTTAAATTTTACACAAAAACTTCATGTATACCTTAAACTTTTATTCAAATTCGATCCTTATTCTACCTCTGTATTCTATAGCAAACATTTAATTCATTAATTTTCTCCACTCAATTAAAGTTTGTATATATTTTAGTTTGGCAATCGAAAAAAACAAATAAAATTTCTCTATCCATGTTTTTTAACATATCCGGATGAAAGAACATTTTTCAAATGTCGGAAATCCTCACAAACAACTAGCTATCTGAATTTTATACTAATTTAAGA
>JAOARS010000286.1 GCA_025210415.1 Marinifilum sp.
CTTCTTTTTCTGTACTATTTAATTTTGCTTTACAAATTACCAACAATTCTGAAACACGTTTTACTTTTTCCGATAAATCATCAACGTCCAGTTCTTCATTCTCAATCAGCATTATGGTTTCTTCTATTTCGGCAATTGCTTCGCTGTAACTAATCTTTTTCTTAGCCATCTATTTTTGTTTTTTAGGATTTACTTTTTGAATTTCACTCTCAACCATACCATCTTTAAATCTGGTTTCAATAATATCACTCTTTAAAAGAGTAGAAATATCTTTTACTATTTTTCCGTCTTTTAAAGTTAGTGTATACCCTTTTTGCAAGATATTTTCAGGATTCAGATATTTTACGCTTTGCTCATGCAAGGATAATTTGTGCTTCTGGTTTTCCAGCAATCGGCCAACTCGAATCCTTATTTTACTTTGTAAGTTTGTCGCATGATTCTTCTCATTGCTTAATCGGTGTTCCAAGCCTAGTTTAAGCTTGGTTTTAAAATTTTGTAGAGTATATGAATGCGATTTGCTTAATTGTTTGGCAGAATTTATCAGCTTTTCATTTGCAAGCAATAGCTGATTTGATTTTCGTTCCAGAATACTTTTTACCATTGGAGAGAACTTGTTCGATAAATAATGCAAATTTTCTGAAGCCTCAAGAAGTATTTCGTTTACACCACCGTAGAATTCTTCCTGCAAATTTTCATGATAAGCTTGTTTTTTATCGAAGCAATCAATCAGGTATTCGGCAGCTGCAGTTGGTGTTTTTACACGAACATTGGCCACAATATCAACAATGGTTTCATCTCTTTCGTGGCCAATGCCAGAGATTACCGGAAGAGGAAATTGAGCAATATTAAAAGCCAGCCAATAATTGTCGAAACAATTTAAATCAGCCGTTGAACCACCACCACGAATAATAACCACCACATCAAACAGATCTTCATATTCATTTATTCGATCCAATGCTTCAATAATTGACTCCTCGGCCTGATTTCCCTGCATTATGGCAGGAAATAATTTGTAATGGAACTTATATCCAGAAGTGTTGTTATCCAATTGGTTTGTAAAATCTTCATAACCTGCCGCTGTTGGCGATGAAATGACAGCGATGCATTTAGGAATTTCCGGAAACTCAAGTTCCTTATTCATTTCCAGAACACCTTCTTCTTCCAATCTATCAAGAATCTCTTTTCTTCTCCTGGCAATATCTCCCAAAGTGTAAGTAGGGTCGATATCTTTAATGTTTAAGGTGTATCCGTATATTTCCTGAAACTCAATGCTAACATGAATCAACACCTTAATTCCGGCAGAGAATTTTTGCCCGGTTGTGGTTTCAAAATAAGGTTTCAACATTCGAAAAGTGTACGACCAAATGGTTGCCCTGGCTTTGGCAATAATTTTATCTGTGTCTTCGTCCTTTTCAACCAGTTCCAGATAACAATGACCGCTCTGATTGTAGCGTACTTCGCTAATTTCAGCTACAATCCACAATTCAGAATTAAAAGCATCGCTTAAAACACCTTTAATTTGGTTGTTTAGTTGAAAAAGACTTATTCCTTTGCTTGCCATTTGATTCGAAGAGTTAGCGTCTCATTTGAGAACGTAAATATGCATCAGGATCATCAATATATTTTTCAGGATCGCTGTTGATGAACTTGGCTTTCTGAGCTTCCATTTGTTCTAATTTTTTCATCTGAAGCTCATCAAGTTCGCCCTGATTTACTGCAATTCCATTTTTGTATTCAATGGTAAAAATCAGGTCTCCCTTTTCAGAGTATTGATCCCATTTACCTGTTTTTTTGTTGTCAAAATAATTACCACCAAATTCAATGATCCCATTGGGATAATAAGCCTGAAACCCGCCGTTTAGTTTGCCATTTTTATAAACAGCTTCAACGTGTGGCTTTCCATCCTCGAAAAAGCGTTTCCAAATGCCATGTTTTTTTCCATTTTGGAAAGGAATCAATTCGGAAACTTTACCGTTTTTAAATCGATATTCACAAATGCCGTTTTTAATACCTTGCTGGTAATTTTCACTTGCCCTAATATTTCCATTTTTGTCGAAATAGTTCCAAATACTGTCTTTTTTCGATTTTATAAAGTTTCCTTTGGCAATTAATTGCGACGATTCATTGTAAAGCTCAGCAATAGCTTTATTTCCATTTTGCGAAAAGAATAAAACTGCCTTTACATTTCCGTTTGCATGAAAGCGCTCCATCTTGCCAACCGGATAATTATCTAGAAACGTTCCTTTGTATTTTGTTTTGCCGTTAGGATATTTTTTTATCCACACTCCTTGTTTTAAACCATCCTTATCTGTTTTGTTGATTTTCTGAGCTATAGAAAACAATGGTGTTACAATTAATAGTAAGATGAATATCTTTTTTATCATTTTATTTAGTTTTGATCTCAGTCTAAATTTCTTTAGCTCATACAAAATGAGCCATCACAAAACTAATAAAAGAATAACAGCCATAAAAAAATCTTGAGCTTTTCCCATTAAAACCAACAGGTTCGAATTGTTAATGCCGAAAATATGTTGTAGATCATTTGCGATATTTTTTGGATGGTATTGATATTTCGTATTTTATGAATCGAATTGAATGTGTTGTTGTTGAAGACGATGATATAGCAATTGATTTTAGAATGAGAAAAGCATTTTTCGAATAGAATTCCACGGCAGATAAATGAGAATTGGAATTAGCAAACATGAAAAAAATAATAAAGCATAACTAACAAAATTGGTAGCATGGAGACAATGGATTTTCCTTTTAATTTCGATGAAATGCCTATCGCGGCAAAATTCATCTCCGATAGTTTTAACAGAGATATTGATGACTTTCGAAGAGTTTACCCTGTATTTGATGAAGTGTTTAAAGCTCGGTTTTCTGAACAAATCAGAAAGGCAAAAGAAATTGTTTGCTGCGGGCCTGAAGGGGTGAAAATTCAAAATATCAGGATTGGAGTCTTTAGAAAAATTGAAAGTTTGAATACTTTAATATTAGAGGTTCAGGATTATTTTCCGATATCAAGAATTAAGCAGTTCGATTACATTGTTGAGATTATTGAAAAAAAGAATTTGAGTTCAATTCTTTCTATTGTGCCGAATTTATTGCAGCAGTTAGAAGCTAACATGCCTGTCCAAAACGAAGATGTTGCTCAATCTATTATCGATGGAATTCAATCAATTTATCAGGTTTTAAAGTTGGATCGAATTGAACTCAACCGCTTGCTTAATTCAAGAGGATTGCTAAAAGAGGAAGTTTTTCGATGTTTAAATCACCTTTGGGCTACCATGCAAGATGTAATGGAGATAGGGCAGAGTTTGTATCGCAAAGATGATCCGATGAAATGTGTAGAATATGAACTGAACTATATTAAAATGAAAGTGAAAACATTCTGGATGCATTCTTCACCAGATACGGTGGTTTAAAATAAATAAGGCATAACGATTAAAATTTTCTCACATAAAAAAGGAGCTGTTCATTATGAGCAGCTTCTTTAATTTTATTATGAATGTAGCTTTTAGTTATATGCTAACAGCTTTTTATTTTTTACTCCTTCAAAATTAATACGTATAGATTAATTATGTGAATCAAGAATTGAAACAGAGAATGAATTGACGCTGATTTTTAAGATTTTATATGATTGGTTATGATTGAGTTTGTTGAATACATTCAGAGCCGCTGAAAGCTTTCTGTTTCCAAATCATAAATCATCTGCGCCTTAATAGTAAAAACCGACAAATTTAACTGAGGCAATTGGTAAGTAAAGCGGCATAATACCAATTTTATTTTGGAATGAGCGTTAAATTGTTTTGAATATTTTGAGTTTAGACAAGTTAAAAAATTAAGGCATAGCAGAGTTACGGCGCAATTTTTTAATGAAGTGTAAACTTAAAATAGCAGAAGAATAATGC
>JAOARS010000287.1 GCA_025210415.1 Marinifilum sp.
ATTGATTGTCCTGCAGGAACTGATGTTCACTCTGAAGAAGTGTATGAAAAATCAGTTTCAAACTTTAATTTGTGGCAAGAAAAAGGTTGGTTGAAGCAAGATGAAGAAGCTAAATTCTATATCTATGCTCAAACAATGGACGGACGTACTCAGTACGGTATCGTTGCCAACGCTGCTTGTGAAGATTACAACACAGGTGTTATTAAAAAGCACGAGTTAACTCGTCCGGATAAAGAGGAAGATCGTATGATCCTAACTCGTTATACAAAGGCTAACTTAGAGCCGGTATTCTTCTCGTACAAAGCAGTACCAGAAATCGATGCTATCGTAGAAAATATCGTTAAAAACGAAGAAGCTACTTACGATTTCGTTGCAGAAGTTGGTTTCGGTCACCATTTCTGGCCAGTAAACGATCCAGCTACCAACAAAGAATTGGAAGAGTTGTTCGCAACTAAAGTTCCTGCAACTTATGTAGCTGATGGTCACCACAGAACAGCAGCAGCTGCTCGTATTGGTGATGAGTTTGCTGCTAAAAATCCAAACCATACAGGTGATGAAGAGTACAACTACTTCATGGCTGTTCATTTTCCAGATAACCAATTGAAAATTATTGACTACAACCGTGTAGTGAAGGATTTGAATGGTATGACTGCAGAAGAGTTCTTGGCAAAATTAGAAGGAACTTTCGAAGTAGAGTGCATGGGCGAAGAGATTTACAAGCCAGCTAAACTTCACGAATTCTCTATGTATTTGGAAGGAAAGTGGTACAAAATGAATGCTAAAGAAGGAACTTACGATGATCAGGATCCAATTGGTGTTCTTGATGTAACGATTCTTTCTAACCACGTATTGGATAACCTGCTTGATATTAAAGATCTTCGTACGACTACACGTGCTGAATTCGTTGGAGGTATCCGTGGATTGGGTGAATTGAAAAAGCGTGTTGATAATGGTGATATGAAAGCTGCTTTTGCATTGTATGCAGTATCTATGCAACAGTTAATTGATATTGCTGATACTGGTAACATCATGCCTCCAAAAACAACTTGGTTCGAACCTAAACTTCGTTCAGGTCTATTAATTCACAAATTAGACTAATAAAAGTCAAAATATATTTGAGAGAGGAATGCGAAAGCATTCCTCTTTTTTTGTCCGTAATTGTAATTTGTATGTTCATTTTCGGACAAAATAAATAGTGAGAAAATTTATCTATAATTAAGATAATGAATCAAATAAGTTGTATGGCATACTGATTGGTTATTTGAGGCATAACCTTAATCTATGTGTGATGATTTTGAATTTCTTTAAGGTTGCTTTTCGCAACATGAAAAAATATAAAAGCTATTCCTTTATTAATGTTGTTGGTTTAGCCATTGGGCTGGCTTGTGTTTTTCTTATCTACCTGTTTGTTCAGGATGAGTTGAGTTATGATAGGTTTTATCCGCAATCAGAAAATATTTATCGTGTTGCAGTTAAAGCTAAAATGGGAGAAAGAAAATCGAATTATAATACTATTTGTGCTCCCTTTTCGCCAGCTGCCCAATCGGATTTCCCTGAAGTTAAATATGCTGTTCGAACTAATTTTAGAGATAATATTCTTTTTTCTTACAAAGAGAAGCAATTTGTTGAAAATAAACTTCTGATAACAGATTCTACTTTTTTTGAAGTTTTCGAACGTCCATTTATATATGGTGATCCTGAAACAGCTCTGCATGGTTCCGGAAATATTGTACTAACAGAATCTACATCTAAAAAATATTTTGGCGATGCAAATCCACTTGGCAAAGTAATTCGAAGGGGAGAGAAAACCTTGTATACAGTTACCGGGGTGGTTGAAGATGTGCCGGAAAATTCACACTTTCATTACAATCTGGTTTGCAATTTGAAGTTGAGTCCTGAAGAAGCCGACAATTGGTTTAGTGATTACATGCAAGCATATCTTCTTTTGGAACCAAGTGCTGATTACAAAGAATTGGAATCGAAATTCAGAGATTTCCTCTTAAAGTATATGGGGCCAAAATTGAAAAACTTACTTGGTATTGATGTTTACGAATGGGAAAAAATGGGTAATGAGTTTAATTACTATTTAGAGCCATTAGAGAAAATTTATTTGCACTCAAAAACCGATGGACAAATAGAGCCCATCAGTGATATCAAGTATGTGTACATCTTCTCGGCAATTGCATTCTTCATCCTCCTTTTGGCTTGTGTAAACTTTTTAAATCTTACTACCGCAAGATCGTATACAAGAGCAGGTGAAGTTGGTGTGCGAAAAGTATTTGGCAGTAGTCGTGAATTGTTAATGCTACAGTTTTATGCGGAAACATTTATCATGACCATGTTCGCGGGAATACTTTCGTATTTCTTAATCGAGCTGATACTACCTTCATTTAATATGATTGCTAAAAAAGAATTGACATCTTCTCTTTTGTGGCAAGCTGAATATTTACTATTTGTAGCTGGAGTTATTGTATTCGTAGTAATTTTTGCAGGAACATACACAGCTTTATCCTTGTCGGGATTTAGAGTAATGAGTGTGTTAAAAGGTGAAGTGCAAAAAGGAAAGCTAGGCAATAAAATTCGAGCATCATTGGTTGTTTTTCAATTTACGGTAGCAATAGCGATCTTAATTTCAGCATTTGTTATGAAGGAACAAGTAGATTTCATGCAAAATAAAAAGCTTGGATTTGAGAAAGAAAGAATTTTGGTTGTTGATAGAGCATATACATTTGATGCAGATGAAAAGGCAACAATAAAAGAAATGCTTTTGAAGTATTCCGGAATCGAGAATGTTTCATTTTCAGGAATGGTACCCGGACGAGGCACAAATGGATGGTCGATGTATAGAGAAGGAGCCAGTAATGAAGATATGATTAACTTTCGTTTGATGCATGTTGATGAAAATTTTATAAACTTGTTGAATCTGAAAATAAAGGATGGACGTAACTTTGATAAGAACAGGTTAGCAGATACGACTGTATTTATAGCCAATGAAGCAGCAATACATGCTTTGGGATATACCGATTGTCCGGTAGGAAACCATGTTTATAAACCGAATTTTTCTGATAGCAAACGTACCCCGGTAGAAATTATTGGTGTAATTCAAAATTTTCATTTTGAATCGATGAGAGATAAGATCCTGCCAATGTTTCTGACATATACACCACGTTATCACCAAAGATACATGTTGATTAAACTAAAACCAGACAATGTTATGGGAGGTATGAAAATGGTGAAAAAGATTTGGATGAAAATGACGAAAGGTGAACCATTTGAGTATTTCTTTTTAGATGCTGATTTCAATACATTGTTTAAGGGAGAGGTTAGAGTGGCTAATATATTAACTTCATTTACAATTTTGGCTTTTATTATTGCTTTGCTTGGATTATTAGGCTTGGTTTCTTTTGAAATGCAACAAAGAGTTAAAGAGATAGGAATTAGAAAAGTATTAGGTAGTACAGAAATGAATTTAGTTGTGTTGCTTAGTAAGAATTTATGCACTAGTGTTGTTATTGCCAACTTGATTGCATGGCCATTAAGTTTTTATGCTATGAATAAATGGCTGTCTAATTTCGTTTACAGAATAGATTTTCCATGGTATTATTTTATAGTTGCGTTGTTGGTATCCCTTGTTCTTGCAATTGTTACAGTAAGTGGACATTCAGTAAAGGTGGCTAATGCAAATCCTATAAAATCATTGCGTTACGAATAGTAATACCCTTTAAATTTCAAAATGATTAAATACTAATCCGTATTAATAAACTCAATAGATATAGACTTTAGCTTTTGTTAGAGTCTTTTTGTTTTTAACCATTTGGTTAAAGTCTAAAGTAAGTTTTGATCTTTATTAAATGTGTCATACATTTGCATTAACCATTTGGTTAAACCATGTGGTTAATTTTTAAAAAGATATTAACCATTTGGTTAAAAAAGATAAAAATGAGAGAAAAATCGGAAGAAACACAAAAGCAAATTCTTGATGCTGCAAAGAAGATATTTGCAAGCAAAGGACTCGCAGGAGCAAGGATGCAAGAAATTGCAGACGAAGCAGGTATCAATAAAGCATTGCTTCATTACTATTACCGGAACAAAGAAAAATTATTTGAACAGGTTTTTGAGGAAGCAATTCACAAATTGTTAGGGCCTGTAGCTTCTTTTATGGCTGATGATTCAGAGTTGTTTACAAAAATCCGGAATCTTTGCCATCATTATTATGCTGTCTTAATTGAGTATCCTTTTATTCCAATTTTTGTATTGAATGAAGCAAGTGTCAATCCAGATCGATTTCTTCGGTTGATGAAGTTTGAAGGGGTAATGGAAGCAAAAGACAAAACAACAAAGCAAATAGAACAGAGTATAAACGATGGAAAAATAAGGCCTATTGATCCAAGAGAACTCTTATGGAACATTCTGAGCTTATGCATTTTTCCAATTATTAGTCGCCCTGTTGCAGGGAAGCTTTTGTATCCTGATGTAGAGGTGTCAGAAGTCTTAAAAGAAAGAGCAGATAAGGTTGCTGATTTTGTAATTCAATCAATTAAAATCTAGAAATATGAAAATGATACTGCATAAAACCTGTGTATTGGTGATGATCTGTTTTGCTTTCATAAATATGGGATATGGACAGAAAACCATTTTAAGCTTGGAGCAAATACACAAAGAAGTCCAAGTAAATTATCCCTTGGTAAAAGGTAAAGAATTGCTAAAACAACAGTCTGGATTAACAATTGAAAATATAAGAACTTCTTATTTGCCAAAACTATATGCCAATGGTAAAATGAGTTACCAATCGGATGTAACAAGTAGCCCAATTGCAGGTCCAAATTCCTTTGGTGCACCTAAAGAGCAGTTTGCAATGAATCTGGATGTTGAGCAACTGATTTACAATGGAGGGAAAACCAAGAGCCAAATAAAACTGGATCAATTGTCTACAGAAGTGGAAGTTATTGACTTGGAAGTAAAGATGTATGAGTTACGAGAGAGAGTAAATGATGCCTTTTTCAGTATTCTTCTTTTAAGGCAAAGCAGTCAGGTATTAAAGGAGAAAAGAAAAAGTGTTAATGCTCGCCTTGAGCAGGTGCATTCAGCTGTTAAAAATGGAATGATGGCAGCTTCAAATGTCAAGGTGTTAGAGTCTGAAGTACTTCTGATTGATCAACAGTTGAAGGAATTAGAATATGCGGAAACAACAAGCTTTGAAACTTTGGCTGAATTAATGAATAGAAATACTGAATTTGATATTGATCATTCTGTAAAGAATGAATCAACGGCTAAATTTTCAATAGACAACAAAATAAGCGAAGAAAGGCCTGAATATAAGCTATTCGAAGGCCAAAATTCATTGCTCAATGAACAAATTGAAATGAGTAAAAAAGATAGGCTTCCCATTATTACAGCTTTTGGACAAGTGGGTTATGGACAACCAGGTTACAATCAGTTAAATGA
>JAOARS010000288.1 GCA_025210415.1 Marinifilum sp.
AGTGGGCGATAATATCTTTACAAGTGTTATTCAAATTTGGCCAATACGAATACGCAAAGTGTAGGTTAGAATAAAAAAAGCCCGAAAAGCAGAAGTGTTTTGGCGAACCCATGCTGTTTTGGACTTAGCTAAAAAGCCTGCACAAAATTAATTGAATTAATAAACAATTTAAAATTTTGTGAAAATGAACAATTTAGAAGAAAAAGAGTTGAGAGCAATTAATGGTGGAATGGAATACTGGGAATGGATGCCTTATGACCCTGCAAAAGGAAATGCTGGAGCAGGAATAACAGTTGCAGCTATAAATGGTGTTGTAGCTGTTCAACGTGGGATTGCTTGGGTTGTTAATTTATTTTAAAATTGTAATGTGTTTGCAATATTTCATTGCAAACACATTTTACCTTAAAATGTAATCATAAAATGAAAAAAATCTTTCCTCATTCCATTTCACAGTCATTTTTGATGTTATTAATATTTCTGATTTGTGGAGTTCCAGTCTTATATGTTGTGAAATATTATTTCAATGATGTATATTCAGAAACAGCCTTAAATTTTATTCTTATCCCTACTGGAATAATTGGGATCGCCGTTATTCATCTGATAAATAAAAAAAGAAATTTCAATTATGATTTCAAGTTGAAACGTATAGAGTTATTACCTTATTTAGCAATTATTGTTATTTTATTTCAACTTAGTTTTGCTACCCCTATTAGTAAAATAATTATTGCTATAGAATATCCCAACACCATACCAGTCTCACCTTTTGCATCAATTTCATCTATCATTGGTCTTGTTTTTCTCGCCCCAATATTTGAAGAAATCATTTTTAGAAACTACATTCTAAAAGGAATGCTTACAGCATATTCTCCAAAAAAAGCAATAATTGCTTCTGGATTAATATTTGGTTTAGCGCATATTTACCCTGACAAACTATTAGGAGTAATTATTTTGGGGTTATTTTTCGGATTAATATATTACAAAACTAGAAGTATAGGTATAACAATTATTTTACATTCTATTGCAAATCTAACCGCTGTTTTTACAGCCTACGCTCATTATAAATATGGAAATCATAAATTACTTTCTACTTCGACAATATACGGAGACTATTCAATATACATAATCTCAATATCATTTTTATTTTTAATATTCTTTTCAAGAAAATTAATTCTTAAATTAAATGTTATTAATTAAGGTAGTATGATACAATCTAAAGATTATATTGAACGTTTATTACAAGATATAAGTAGGGGAATTGCAAAAATTCTTCAAATGAAAGAACGTGGGCAATACATTCGTGCAATGGAGCAAGTAAAGGAAGCTTACGATACCTATTTCGAAGATATTGATATAGAAATAGAACAAAATGAACAGAGATTACAAGCTTATGCAAGTTTGTTAAAAGAGGAGGGTGAAATTTTATTGGAAGAAAATAAAAAGGTTCAGGCAAAAGATGTATTTCTTAAAGCTTGTCGGGCTTTGGCTAAAGCGGAGGACGTAAGTGTAAATTATGACTTGGGTAGATTATCATTACAGTCTAATTTAGATATTTTACTGAAGAGGTGTTTGTAGAAACACCAACCCGTGGCACCCTTTCCAAACGAAATGAATGCCATTAATGCGAATCAAGGGTTGAATTCTTTTCGGAACAATTAATTAATGTCGTACTGTACTTTTCTACCAAAATTTCGTCTCTCCGAGGCTTATGCCGCTTTACTTATGAATTGTCTGTTAAATTTGTCGGTTTTTTTTACTACATAAGACGCAGATGATCATGATGATTTGGAAACAGAAAGTTTTCAGCAACTTTGAATGTATTCAGCGGACTAATTCATAACCAATCATATAAAATCTTAAAAATCAGCGTCAATTCATTCTCTGTTTCAATCTTTAATTCGCATAAGTATATCAATTTTGCAACGAAGCTTCTTCTTTTGGTTTTGCGAGTTGCAATTCGGGAGTTAATCTCTTTACCTCGTTAATTTCAGCAGCAATTGTGCCTTTTCTGTTATATTCTTCATCACCGATGAAAGTGATCTAAAATTTCAATGGCTTTGCGAATTTCTTTGGCAGCTTTTACACTTTCTGCATTTGGTTTTTCCACCTCTACCTTGTTTTTCTCTTGTTCTTTGTCTCTAAAATCTTGCTGAGGAGTTTTCAGGAAAGCATAATGATTATTGACACCAATGGTGGTATTGATAATCTCAAATGGAGTTTTTAGAAACTGTTTAAATTTTGTTCTTGAGGATTAGTTTGTTTGGATGAATTAAAGGTGAGCTATTCGATACAGTTGATTTCGGAAGAAGAATGCAAACAAATCAGTGGAGATTTTTCAATAAAAAAAGGCTCACTACTTTTTTATGAGAGTGAGCGAGAGTACTTTTGCAGGTGTTATTCAAATTTGGCCGATTTGTGAATACCGTAAAGTGTAGGTAAAAGTCTGCACAAAATTAATCGAATTATAAACAATTTAAAATTTTGTAAAAATGAAAGATTTAAATGAAAAAGAACTTAAAGACATTGATGGTGGTGTAGGAGCAGGTTCAGGAGCAGGTTTGGGAATCTTTGCAGGAGCAGGTTCAGGAGCAGGTTTGGGAACCTTTGCAGGAGCAGGTGCAGAAACTTATTTAGGACCAGGTTTGGGAGCTTGAGATGACTTGAAAGAGCTACATGAACCTTTATGTTAGCAAAAAAAAATAATTGATGCTGACATTAAATAATTTACAATTAAGTTCTTGAAAAAGTTTCAAGAACTTAATTGCATTAAATATGTTAATACGGTAAGTGTAATATAAATTGATATGCCGTTGCTTTTTTGTAAAATTCTGGTATGGTTAGTACATTCCAATCTAACTGGCTGGGTATAATCTCAATGATTTTATTTTTATCCTCTTTGTCATTGGTGAGTACTTAAAATCCGCTGATTATTAATTGTTTATTTTTTAGTTCTTTAACATTTTTGTAATCACATTTCGTATGTGCTTCTCTTATGGTAGTTTTGTCGAGTAGAGATATGCTAAGGATTTGTAGAATTTTGTAGATTGAGCGGTCAACTTTCAATTTGTTACCAATTATGGACAAGGCAGTATGCGATGATGGCACAATACATTCGGATTTTTACAGCATATTTAAGAGTTGTTACCCAAAAGAATTTTATCTTCAAATGCTGTTTCATCCATTTGAAAAACAGCTCTATTTTCCAATACTTTTTATACAGATAAGCTATTTAGGCAGGTTTAAACTCCATGTTGTTGGTAAGGAAGGTTAGTTTCCTATCTGATTCACAATCATAGTTCCAGATAGTTCCTGCTAGGATAGTAAGATTCAAACCTGCCGATCTGATCATATTTCACACAGTTGTTTTGCCAACAGGATTGGAATACACTCGGTTAAATCGCATATTATCTTGTGCTCGTGTAACAAAGAAAGCTTGCTGTCGATGAAAATGATATAACCTCTCGTAATCGATGTAAACTTTATTGATCATAAAATTTTTCTGACTCATATGGGATCAGATCAAACGCATTTACATCTTCCATTTTGACATTTGAAATATAGAGGAACGTTGGTATTAATGTCTTTACACCATACAATGTATGCATTTAATACCTCCTTTTGTTCTGCGAAACTCAGCCTACCAAAATACACTGAGACGAAAGTCAATTGTTGATAAATCAAATGTATAAACATTATCTTCCACATTGATCTCAAAGTTCGATTTGTAGCAGCTTTACGTGCTTCCTCAATGAGAACATATGCAAATTCTTCAAAGATCTGATAACTACGTTTTTTATTTACTGTACTTTTCTACCAAAATTTCGTCTCTCCGAGGCTTATGCCGCTTTGCTTATGAATTGTCTGTTAAATTTGTCGGTTTTTTTACTACATAAGACGCAGATGATCATGATTATTTATGATTTGGAAACAGAAAGTTTTCAGCGACTTTGAATGTATTCAGCGGACTAAATCATAACCAATCATATAAAATCTTAAAAATCAGCGTCAATTCATTTTTTGTTTCAACCCTTGATTCGCATTTGTAATATTAAATTTATAAACATGTGACCTCTAAAGGATAGAATCACTGCTTGTTATTACTCAAATCTGATTTCTGAGAACTTTCAAAATCAAAAAATCATAGTTCTCTGGGTTTCTGAGTCTAATTTTTCATGTTCATTATCTTAATCTGAGTTTCGCAGACAATTTTTCCTTGTTTTTTCTGAAATCTGAGTTTTTGAGAGCTTTTACAATTGAAAAATGCTCTTCTCCCAATTTCTGAGAGCAAATTTTCTTTTCAATCATCCAAATCTGAGTTTCACACTCACTTTTTTCAATTTTTTGTTTCAAAATCTGAATTTCTAAAAGCTTTTACAAGCAAAATTACATTTCTCCCAATTTCTAAGAACTATTTTTTTTGTTCATGATAAAAATCTGAGTTTCACAATACATTTTTCAATATTATTTTCCCAAATCGAGCCATTGCAATGGTATTTTCAGCTAAATAATGGCTCAGCGGTTATAAATAAAACCGACAATAAATGGGCTATAAAAACAGCTTCTTTTGTCCTTAGTCTTCGTTAAAAAAGATACGACGTAGAACAACTATGCCTTGCTTTTTTGTCTTGAATAAGGGCAAAATACTCTATTTTTTATTTTAGCTCATTTATTATCGCATTTGGTATAAGGCTTGATTCGTATTGCATTTGCAAAACAGTAGTATCACTATGTAGTTTGCACGATCAACAATTCTCAAATTATAAACTTAAAGCGGAGAAGGTAAAAATCAATCATCATTCTAAGTAAAATTCCCAAAATTCAAAGGATTTGAATATCTTTGCGGATTCAATTAGGAATTTATAATTACCAATTGCGAATAGATCAAAAAGCTTTCGTAATTTGTGATATACAATTCGTAATTTCTAATTCGTAATTCGTAATTGACAGTATGAAGAACATTCGAAATTTTTGCATTATAGCCCACATCGACCACGGTAAATCAACCCTGGCCGATCGTTTATTAGATGTTACCAACACCATTTCCGATCGCGAAAAACAAGCCCAGGTATTGGACGATATGGATTTGGAACGTGAGCGCGGGATTACCATTAAAAGTCATGCCATTCAGATGGATTACATGCGTGATAAGGAAAAATATACCTTAAACCTGATTGACACTCCTGGCCATGTCGATTTTTCTTACGAGGTATCAAGATCGATTGCTGCCTGCGAGGGAGCCTTATTGATTGTTGATGCCACTCAGGGAATTCAGGCACAAACCATATCAAATCTATATTTGGCAATCGAGAACGATTTGGAAATTATTCCGGTACTGAATAAGATTGATTTGCCAAATGCCAATCCGGAGGATGTAAAAGATCAGATTGTGGATTTGTTGGGTTGTGATGAGAGTGAAATTTTGGCTGCCAGTGGAAAAACCGGTGAGGGGGTTCCTGAAATTTTGGAAGCAATTGTCGATCGTGTTCCTGCTCCGGAAGGAGATCCGGAAGCTCCTCTTCAAGCTTTGATTTTCGATTCGGAATACAATTCGTTCCGTGGGATCATTACTTACATTCGAATTTTGAATGGAGAAATCAGCAAAGGAGATTTGGTGAAGTTTGTAAATACCGAAAAAGAATACCAGGCTGATGAAATTGGTGTGCTGCGTTTGACTCAGGAACCAAGAAAGATTTTGAAAACGGGTGATGTTGGCTATATCATATCGGGTATTAAAACATCTACCGAGGTAAAAGTAGGCGATACCATTACACACAAAGCGAATCCTTGTGATGCAGCTATCGAAGGTTTCGAGGAAGTAAAACCAATGGTGTTTGCCGGGGTTTATCCAATCGATTCGGAAGATTATGAAGATTTGCGTGCAGCAATGGAGAAGTTGAAATTGAATGATGCGTCATTAACTTTCGAGCCGGAATCATCATTGGCACTTGGTTTTGGTTTCCGTTGCGGATTCTTGGGACTATTGCACATGGAAATTGTTCAGGAGCGTTTGGATCGTGAATTTGATATGAATGTGATTACTACGGTTCCTAACGTATCGTACATTGCACATACCAAAAAGGGTGATGAATTCGAAATGCACAATCCATCGGATATGCCGGACCCGAATGCTTTGGATTTTATCGAAGAGCCATTCATTAAGGCACAAATTATTTCCAAATCGGAATTTGTTGGTCCGTTGATGACACTTTGTATGAGCAAACGTGGTATCATGACCAATCAGCAATACTTGACCAGCGATAGGGTAGAACTGACCTACGAAATGCCTTTGGGCGAGATTGTATTCGATTTTTACGATAAGCTGAAAAGTATTTCGAAAGGATATGCTTCTTTCGATTATTTCCAGATTGGTTTCCGTCCTGCCAAATTGGTGAAACTTGATATTTTATTGAATGGTGAAGGAGTTGATGCACTTTCTACTTTAATCCATTTTGATAATGCACAGGCATTTGGCCGCAGAATGTGTGAGAAACTGAAAGAATTAATTCCGAGACAACAGTTCGATATTGCGATTCAGGGGGCAATTGGAGCTAAAATTATTTCTCGCGAAACGGTAAAAGCCGTTCGTAAGGATGTTACCGCTAAATGTTATGGCGGTGATATCACGCGTAAGCGTAAACTTCTTGAAAAACAGAAAAAAGGGAAGAAACGTATGAAACAAGTTGGTAATGTTGAAGTACCACAGAAAGCTTTCCTTGCTGTTTTGAAACTAGACTAAGCAATGATAAATTATGAGTTGTAAGTTCATGACTGCTAAAATATTTGAAAGGCTGTTCGATTTTTTCGGGCAGTTTTTTTATAGTTATCGGTTATCGGTTATCGGTTATCGGTTGTCAGTTGTCAGTTGTGCTCAGAGCATCAACAATAAAAAACTTTTAAAACTCTGTTTCCGCTATAATTTCTTGTGTTTTGATCTTTGTACTTGATACTTTGAGAGAGGTTTATATGTGCCCTGAGGGTATCACTCCAAGTGATGCTCTCAGTTGATGAAAACAAAACTGTATTTTCTGTATTG
>JAOARS010000289.1 GCA_025210415.1 Marinifilum sp.
GTTTCCGAACAAATACTAAGTAAAATTGAAGTGCTTAAAAAAGATTTGATTCCTGCAGATGTTCAGGTTGATGTGACCCGAAATTACGGAGAAACTGCATCAGATAAGGTTGCAGAGTTGCTTCTACATCTTTTGGGAGCCATAATTGCAGTAACCTTTGTGGTTATGCTGGCAATGGGATGGCGGGGAGGACTGGTCGTATTCTTATCGGTACCAATCACCTTTGCACTAACCATGTTTAGCTATTATTTTCTTGATTACACCTTAAATCGTATTACACTTTTTGCTTTGGTTTTTGTAACAGGTATTGTGGTAGATGATTCCATTATTATTGCAGAAAACATGCATAGGCATTTCAAAATGAAACGCCTTCCTTTCCTGCAAGCAGCTTTGCGTTCTATCGATGAAGTAGGTAACCCTACCATTTTGGCAACTTTTACAGTTATAGCGGCGGTATTACCAATGGTATTTGTTTCGGGTTTGATGGGGCCATACATGAGTCCGATGCCAATTGGAGCCTCATTGGCAATGATTTTTTCTTTATTGGTGGCATTAACCATTACCCCTTACCTTGCATATCGATTGCTGCGCCACGATGAAAAGAAAGGCGATGAGGAGAAAGTGTTCAAATTGGAAGATTCGGTAATCTACAAAATGTATGCAGCCACCATACGTCCAATGTTGGAATCAAAGGTAAAACGTTGGGGATTCATAAGTGCTGTTAGCGTTCTTCTGCTTGCTTCAATGACCTTGATCTATTTTAAAATGGTGGCAGTAAAAATGTTACCTTTTGATAACAAAAATGAATTCCAGGTTGTAATTGATATGCCAGAGGGTACCACACTGGAGAGAACGGCGGTGGTTGCAAAAGAATTGGCTGCTTATATTTCACAACAGGAAAATGTGGTTGATTATCAGGCTTATGTTGGAACTGCTGCGCCTATTAACTTCAATGGTTTGGTGCGTCATTATGATTTAAGAAGAGGATCGAATGTAGCAGATATTCAGGTTAACCTTACGCATAAGCACGATAGAGATTTGCAAAGTCATGACATTGCAAAAGCGATGCGTCCCGGGATTCAGGAAATTGCAAAGAAATTTAATGCCAATGTTAAGGTGGTGGAAGTTCCTCCGGGACCACCTGTGATGTCAACTTTGGTTGCTGAAATTTATGGTCCGAATACCGAAGGTCAAATTGACATTGCCAACCAGGTTAAATCAATATTCTCAAATACCGATGATGTTGTTGATGTGGATTGGTTGGTAGAAGATGATCAAACCGAATTCCAATTTAATGTAGATAAAGAGAAAGCCATGCTTGCCGGAGTTTCTACTCAACAGGTTGTGCATACCCTGAATATGGCATTGCGTGGTCATGAAGTTTCACAACTGTACCAGGAGCATGAACATGAACAAGTTGGTATCGATTTAAGATTGCAGGAAAAAGAGAGAAGTAGCTTAAGCGATTTAAAGAAAGTGAATATCCTTACCCAAACTGGTCAATTAATTCCTTTGGGTGATATTGTTGATATTCAGGAGAAAATAAAGGAAAAGAGTATCTACAGAAAAAATCAGAAAAGAGTAGTGTATGTAACTGCCGATGTGGCAGGTAAATTGGAAAGCCCGGTGTATGGAATCATGGAAATTTCTGATCACTTGACTGATGTGAAGGTGCCTGTAGGATATGAATTACTGGAAGAATACACCCAACAACCATTTTTCGAAGACAATTACAGTTTAAAATGGGATGGAGAATGGCAAATTACTTTCGAAGTATTCCGTGATTTGGGAGCTGCCTTCGCCGTTGTTCTATTGGTGATATATTTGCTAATCATTGGTTGGTTCCAAAACTTTAAAGTACCATTTGTAATGATGATTTCAATTCCTCTTTCTTTGGTAGGAATTCTGATTGGTCACTGGTTAATGGGTGCTTTTTTTACCGCAACATCAATGATTGGAATGATTGCCCTCGCGGGAATAATGGTGCGAAACGCAATCTTATTAATCGACTTTATCAACCTGCGTTTGGCAGAAGGAGTGCCTTTGAAAGAAGCTGTGATAGAGGCAGGAGCAGTGCGAACAACGCCAATTCTCCTGACTGCAGGAACGGTAGTAATTGGTGCAGTAGTAATTTTGTTTGATCCTATTTTCCAAGGACTTGCGATCTCTTTAATGGGAGGATCAATCGCTTCTACATTCCTAACCCTTGTAATAGTGCCATTGATCTATTACATGACTGAGAAGAAAAAATATCCTGAGCTAAAGGAAGAAGTAAAAAGAATTGAAGAGTAGATACATAAATAATACAATATGAGAGAGAGAATTATTAGAGGAATTGCCGGTACACTGGTTATTATAAGCATTCTATTGGCATTCTATATAAACATGAATTGGTTATTGCTAACGGCCTTTGTAGGCTTGAATCTCTTGCAATCATCCATTACCAAATGGTGCTTAATGGATGACATTTTAAAGAAAGTTTTTAAAGTGGATAGTTAATCTGTATTTAGGTTTTTATTGATTGCAAATCCCGAGACAAATTTATGTTTCGGGATTTTTTGATAAAAAGTATAGAAATCGTATTGTTAGTATAGATTGTAAATTTTCTTAAATACAATCATTGTTTCATTTTAGTCAGATTATCAGGAGGTAAAGCTAAGTTTTATGTGCTTTTAATGTGACGAGAATCCAATGAAATATCAAATCTGAATGATTGTACATGAATTTTCACCTCAAATTAACTTGAAAATCTATTAACCTGAGTTCGATTAAAAATATCTATCACAGAAAATCAGATTTATTTAAGATTTACTTTAAAAAATCTGAAAGAATATCGGGATATTTTGAAGAGTTTTTAAAGTGAA
>JAOARS010000290.1 GCA_025210415.1 Marinifilum sp.
AGACAGTTTCGTGTTTTCTTTGTGTCGATTTGAATCACGATTGGTTTTCTTTTCCAGGTTTTTAATTAATGCTTCGTTTAAATCAACTCCGGTTTGATTAGCAAGACAAATTAAAACCCAAAGAACATCTGCCATTTCATCGGCCAAATCAACGTTTTTGTCTTTTTCTTTAAACGATTGCTCTCCATACTTTCTGGAAATGATTCTGGCAACCTCTCCTACTTCTTCCGTAAGAATGGCCATGTTGGTTAATTCATTAAAGTATCGAATGCCATACTTTTTTATCCAATCATCAACTTTTTTCTGAGCTTCCTTTATCGTTAAATCTTCCATTTATTCCTTGTTTTTCGTATCAATTATAATGGTTACCGGTCCATCGTTTACCAATGCAACTTCCATATGCGCACCAAACTTTCCGGTTTCTACATTTGCTCCTGATTCCTGCTTTAATTTACCAACAAAATATTCATACAAAGGAACCGATATATCGGGTTTGGCAGCAGCAATATAAGATGGCCTGTTTCCCTTTTTTGTTTTTGCATGTAAGGTAAACTGGCTTACTGCCAAAACATCACCTTTTATTTCAAGTAATGACTTGTTCATCACCCCATCTTCATCATCAAAAATTCTAAGATTACAAATTTTTTTGCTCAACCAATCCGCATCTTCTTTGTTATCTTCATTTTCAATTCCAACCAAAATCATTAAACCCGCAGCAATTTCGCCAACAGTTTCATTTTCAACCCTTACAGCAGCTTTACTTACTCGTTGTATTACAACTCGCATAATTAAATTTTTATTAAGATATTTTAATTTATTCCAGATTTTAAAGATAAGTTTCTATGTTTAAGAATCATTGCTTAACTCTACTACATCTTTTCAAAAAATCACTTATTAAAATTGAGTCTAAATTAACATCTTTCATAAATAATAATCATATTTGTGGTAGAAAAACAAAATCAAAACATGAATTATTTCATAAGCAATTCCAACGATCCGTATTTTAATCTTGCATGCGAAGAATATCTTTTAAAAAACTACGACGAAGATTTCTTTTTCCTGTATATCAATCAAGATTCTTTAATTGTTGGAAAACATCAGAACACATTAGCGGAAATAAATCTTGAACGTGTAAATGAAGAAAACATTCCGGTGGTTCGTCGTTTATCTGGTGGCGGGACCGTTTATCATGATTTTGGAAATTTAAACTATTGCCTGATTAAAAAAGGTGAAAAAGGAAAGTTGGTTGATTTTAAAGCCTACAGTTCTCCTATTATCAAAACTTTACAAAAGCTTGGTGTTAATGCAAAATTTGAAGGAAAAAGTGATTTAACCATTGCTGGGAAAAAATTTTCGGGCAATGCATCGCATGTATACAAAAACAAAGTAATGCAACATGGCACAATGCTTTTTTCAAGCGATTTAAAGCGCTTAAATCAACTTTTAAAGGTAAACCCTTTAAAGTTTAAAGATAGAGGTGTAAGGTCGATTAGAAGCCGCGTTACAAATATTTCAGATTACTTATCCTCTCCCATCTCAATAGCTGAATTTGCAGGCTTGGTAACGCAAGAATTTGCCACTGCTTATCCCAACTCAAAAATGTTTTCATTTTCGGCAATTGATATTGATCAAATTGAAAAACTAAAATCTGAAAAATTTCATACCTGGAAATGGAACTATGGCTATTCGCCCAATTACAAATTTGAGAAACTTTGCAATTATCCATCTGGTAAAATTCTTGAAATTGAAATGCAGATTGAAAAAGGAATCATTACCGATATAGATATTTCGGGCAATTGCATTAAAAAAAATGATTTTAACACATTTATTGAAACAATTAAAGGAACAAATCACATTAACAATCTGATTTACAATAAAATTAAATCAATCAATTTAAATTTATACTTTAATAATATTAATTACAAAGAGCTTTATCAGCTATTTTTTTAAAAGCTTTCGCTGATTTAAATGCTTGATAAGGAGTAATTTAAAAGTTATAAATGAATTTATATAACAAATTCTAATTAAAATATTTCCAAATATTTATGGCTTTTGAATTTCCAATTTCTTCTGATATTTCCTGTAATGTGGCTTTCTTCACATTTTCAACCGATTTAAACTTTTGAATTAACTTTTGAACCGTCTTTGGGCCAATTCCATCAATACTATCCAATTCTGATCCAATAAATGCTTTCGAACGTTTTTGTTTATGGAATGTTATAGCAAAACGGTGCGATTCATTTCGCAAATGCTGAATTGTTTTCAAGGTTTCTGAATTTTTGTCAAGGTATAACGGATATGGGTCGCCTGGAAAATAAATTTCTTCCAATTTTTTTGCGATACCAATAACCGAAATTTTACCTCTAAGATCTAATTTACCCAAACTATTTAATGCAGCACCTAATTGACCTTTCCCACCATCAATAACGATTAATTGTGGTAAGGTTTGATTTTCGTCAAGTAATCTTTTATACCTGCGATAAATAACTTCTTCCATTGAAGCAAAATCATTTGCTCCAACTACAGTTTTAATATTAAAATGTCGGTAATCTTTTTTATATGGCTTGGCATTTCGAAAAACCACACAAGATGCAACAGGATTTGTTCCCTGTATGTTAGAATTATCGAAACACTCAATGTGAACTGGTAAATCTTTCAATCTTAAATCAGATTTCATTCGTGCCAATATTCTATCGGAATGTGATTGCTTTCTTGATTTTTCACCTTGCTTTAACTTCTCCAGACGGTAATATTTGACATTACGCAAAGAAAGATCCAGTAATTTTCGTTTGTCGCCACGTTGAGGAACCAAACACTTTACCCCACTATATGGCAAATCAATTTCAAACGGTACTAATATTTCTTTCGCAGTACTGAATATTTTCTGACGAATTTCTGTTATTGCAAGAAGTAATAAATCCTCCTTGCTCTCTTCTATTTTCTTTTTCAGTTCTATTGTGTGCGCTTGAATAATTGCTCCATTTACTACTTTTAAGAAATTCACGTAAGCCGATTCTTCATCTTCAAGGATTGAATAGACATCTACATTATTAATTGCCGGATTAACAATGGTAGATTTACTTTGATACTTATCTAATAGTTCAAGTTTTTCTTTAATAATATGTGCTTCTTCAAACTTAAATTCATCAGCAAGTTCAGACATTTTTGTTTTAAGATGCGAAGTTACCATCCGAATATTTCCTTTTAATATATTTCGTATGGCTTGAATGGTTTCAAGATATTCTTCCTGGTTAATTTTTCCTTCACATGGTGCTTTGCAATTACCAATATGATACTCTAAACAAACTTTAAACTTTCCACTTAAAATTCCTTCTTGGTTTAAGCTCAAATTACATGTCCGAAGTTTATACAAGGAACGAATCATATCCATAAGTGTCCTCACCATTTTCACACTGGTATACGGACCAAAATATTCTGATCCATCTTTCACCAAATTTCTGGTAACAAATATGCGCGGAAAATTCTCTTTCTTTATGCATATCCAAGGAAAAGATTTGTCATCTTTCAGTAAAACATTGTACCTGGGCTGATGCTTTTTTATCAAGTTATTTTCTAATAGTAATGCATCCTCTTCCGAGTTTACAACAATGTGCCGTATCTCAGAAATCTTTCGAACCATGATATTGGTCTTGGCATTATCATGAATCTTGTTAAAATAGGAAGCAACTCTCCTCTTTAACCTTTTTGCTTTCCCTACATATATAATGGTATTGTTCTCGTCAAAGAATTGATACACTCCTGGTTCTTCAGGTAAGGCTGAAATCAGTGTTTTTAAATAATCAATGTTTTTGTTCTTTATCATCGATAACTTGTACAGAGTATTATTAATCGTTGGTAAATAAATCCACCACTTTAAATTGATCTACGTCAAATAAACCTTTATCAGATAATTTCAATTTTGGAATAACCAGAAGAGACATGAATGCGAGAGTCATAAATGGTGATTCAAAATGCGAACCTAAACCAGATGCAAAATCACTCAATTCAGAATATTCCTCTAACAGTTTATTTCCTGTTTTATTCGACATTAATCCTGCTACCTCAAGTTTTACAAATTTACTCTCTGCATTGTTAACGGCAACAATTCCACCTTTTAAATCAATTAACGTATTTATGGCATGAAGTAATTCTTCATCACTTGTTCCAATAGCAATAATATTATGGCTGTCGTGAGCTATACTTTCTGCAATGGCGCCTTTCTTATATCCAAATCCTTTCACAAATCCAACAACAGGTTTTCCATTGTCATATCTACTCATGACAATCATTTTTAAAAGATCATTTTCTACATCAGCCACAAGATTTGAATCTTCAATCTTAGGTTCACACAAAATAGAATCCGTAATTAAATCTCCATCCTTAGCAACCATCACTTTTATTTTTCCATTCTTAGGCTGAACAGAAAGATCCGACAAGCTTATTGGTTTACGACTAAAATTATTCAATAGGATTTCATTATGCACTTCGAAAGAAGGCTTGCCGTTTCTTAAAATACACTCCCCTTTTCGATATGCTTCTAAAACAGAAAATGATTCCGGATTATCTACTACAATAAAATCTGCTGAATCTCCAATTTGAAGCAATCCTAAATCCAAACCATAATGGTGAACTGGATTATAACTTGCTGCTCTAAGTAAGTTAAAAAGATTATAGCCTTTTTTCAGTCCTTTCTTAATTAAGTAATCGATATGTCCACCTTCTGCCATATCATCCGGATGAAGATCATCTGTGCATAACATTACTTTATCAGGATGAGATTCCAACAAAGAACATAGAGAATCAAAATCTCTTGCGGCACTTCCTTCCCTAATTTGAATCATCATGCCAAGTGAGATTTTCTCCAATGCTTCTTCCAATGTTGAACACTCATGATCTGCCGAAATTCCAGCTGCCACATATTTTTTCAATTCAGATCCTTTCAAACCTGGTGCATGGCCATCTATCTTTTTCCCTAATTTTTTACAAGCAACAATTTTTTTGAGAACTTCCAAATCTTCCTCTACTACTCCAACAAAATCCATTACCTCAGCCAGACAAACTACTTCTTCTCGCTTTAGCAAACTTTCTACAATATTACTATCTAAAACAAACCCCGAAGTTTCATGTTCCGTTGCAGGAACACATGAAGGAACACCAAATTTAATTTCCAAAGGTACTTTCTTGGCATCGTTTATCATGAAGTCAACACCAATCTCTCCCAGTACATTTGCAATTTCATGAGGATCGGTAACCAAACCTAAAGTTCCGCACTTCACCGCTTCAGCAGCAAATCGACTTGGTATTAACAACGAGCTTTCGATATGCATATGTGAATCTACCAAGCCAGGTAATATATACCTATCCGGAACATCATTAATAGAAACTATAGATTTAATGATTCCATTCTCTATTGCAATTTCTCCAGAAATGATTTCACGTGAAACCACATCTATAATTTTCCCGGAGATTTTAAAAATTTGATCTTTCATGATAGAGTTTTTTAGAGCTAAATACACTTACAAAAAGGCCCGAAACTATCGCTTTGTTTAAAACAAGGAGATCGATTTCGGGCGTTTTAAGGAGTAAACTTTTGAAAAATACTCCTTGGTTCCACGTGGAACATTATCGTCCCATAAGCACCAAAAGAACGTTTATATCGCTAGGAGAAACACCAGAAATTCGTGATGCCTGCCCTATTGTTTGTGGTTGAATCTTATCTAATTTTTGTCGAGCCTCTGTTGATAAGGACTGTAAAGTCATATAATCAAATCTACCTTTTATATCGATATTTTCCAAACGAGTTAGTTTATCTGCTATTAATTTTTCACGATCGATATAGCCACTATATTTAATTAATACTTCAGCTGCTTCTATAATTTCTTCTTTACGATTTGGGATCTCATCTATCACTTCTTTTAGTGGAGTTACATCTTCAATCAAATCCTGAATTCCAACTTGAGGACGCAGAATAATATCATATAATTTTACACCTTGCTTAAGTGGACTTGTTCCTAATTTTTCCAATACAGGATTTAAGAATTTTGGTTTACAGCTAAATTCTTTACAAAATTGGAATAGTTTGTCTCTGTAAGCAATTTTTTCTTCAAGCAAATCCATTCTCTCCTGATTGGCCAATCCCAGTTCAAATGCTTTGGGAGTTAACCGAACATCAGCATCATCCTGGCGGAGTAAAATTCTATACTCTGCTCTCGAAGTAAACATTCGATATGGTTCATCAACACCTTTAGTCACCAAATCATCAATTAAAACTCCTATATAAGCTTCATCTCTTTTTAGAGTAAATTCTGATTTTCCCTGAACCGATAATGCAGCATTTATTCCGGCCATCATACCTTGAGCACCGGCTTCTTCGTAACCAGTAGTTCCGTTAATCTGACCTGCGAAATAAAGTTTGGAAATGATCTTGGTTTCTAAAGTGTGATACAATTGAGTTGGATCGAAATAATCATACTCTATTGCATAACCTGGTCGGTACATTTTTACATTTTCCAATCCAGGTACTTTTTGCAGAGCTTTTAACTGAACATCCCAAGGCAAACTCGATGAGAATCCGTTGATATAATATTCGTGGGTATGTTCCCCTTCGGGTTCCAGGAATAATAAATGTTCGTTCTTTTCTGCAAAAGTGGAAAGTTTAGATTCTATACTCGGACAATATCTTGGACCTGTACTTTGAATGGTTCCATTGTACATCGGTGAATCTTCAAAGCCTTCACGCAAATTATCGTGTACATCCGGATTGGTATAGGTAATATAACATGGCCTCTGACGAAGTGTTTTATCTACATGATCTTTTAAATAGGAAAACTGGTAGAAACCTTCCTCACCTCCCTGCTCTCTCATTACAGAAAAATC
>JAOARS010000291.1 GCA_025210415.1 Marinifilum sp.
TTAAATTGTTTTGAATATTTTGAGTTTAGACAAGTTAAAAAATTAAGGCATAGCAGAGTTACGGCGCAATTTTTTAATGAAGTGTAAACTTAAAATAGCAGAAGAATAATGCTCATTTCAATGTAATATTGGTATTATACCTCCAAACACAAGCAACTGATAAAATTTATTAAAATATGAAAAAAGATAACAAACAAAAACAAGGATTACTCAGGTTAATCGAAATAGCAGGTACTAAAAAATGGTTGCTAATTGTATCCATGATTTTAGCAATAGCCTGTAGTGTAGCACAATTTACCCCTTTTGTATCTGTCTATAAAATACTGACAGAGTTAGCAACTCATGCTACGAATCCTGCCTTATTGGACAAAGCTTACATTTGGAAGTGGGCATACATTACTTTGTGGGCATTTATAGCTTATGGAGTATTATTGTTTTCATCCTTAATGTTTTCGCACATCGCAGCATTCAATATATTATACGATTTGCGTATGAGGCTGGCTCAAAAGTTGGTACGTTTGCCTATGGGTTTTTTTACCAAAAGAGCATCGGGTGATCTAAAAAAAGTGATGTCGGAAGATGTGGAGCGGATTGAGCTGTTTGTAGCACACCATATTCCGGATATTGTGTCAGCTTTTGTATTTCCACTTTTGCTCCTTACATACATGTATGTGGTCGATTGGCGATTGGCACTTGTGGTAACATGTGTTTTTGTAATAGCAATGGGTTTTATGTCAAGTATGTCTTTCAATCCCAAAATGAAACCTGTGGTAGATAAATATTTAAAAACCATGGGGCAGATGAACAATAGTATCATAGAATACGTTCGCGGCATTCAAATTGTAAAAATCTTTAATCGTTCTACCAAAGCTTTTGAACGCTTGAATCGTGATATTGATGATTTTCGTGATTTCTCAAATGATATTACTAAAAAATATGCACCAACTTATCTTGGTTTCTATATTCTTTTATCTTCTGTTTTGCTATTTGTAATTCCTGTTGCGGTTTTATTACTACTTAATAGCGAATCTTATTCAGCTTACATTCCCACGGTTTTGTTGTTCTTGATATTGAGTGGTGGTATTTTCTTTCCCATGCTTAAGTTGATGTGGATTGGAGGAATGATGTCGCAAAATAATGTTGGAATTAGCATGATTGACGAAGTTCTGAACAAAGAAGAAATAACAGAGCCTGAGAGTGAAGAAAATCCAAAGGATGCCTCTATTGTATTCGAGAATGTATCGTTTGCATACGATACAAGTCAAATTCTGAATCAGGTTTCGTTTACGGCAAAACCTAATACGGTAACAGCACTCGTAGGTCCGTCGGGAGCAGGAAAAACAACCATAGCCATGCTTGCAGCTCGTTTTTGGGATATAAACTCAGGAGAAATTCGTATTGGAAATGTTCCCATTCAGAAAATTAAAGTGTCGAACTTAATGGAGAAAATAGCCTTTGTTTTTCAAGAAAACATGCTTTTTTTCGATACCATTGAAGAAAATATTCGAATGGGTAACCAAACTGCATCATTTAATAAAGTGAAAGAAGCAGCGCGTGCAGCTCAATGCCATGATTTTATTATGAACTTGGAACAAGGCTATAATACATTGGTGGGCGAAGGCGGAACTTACCTGTCGGGAGGTGAACAACAACGAATTGCTTTGGCACGTGCTATTTTAAAAAATGCACCTCTTGTTTTACTTGACGAAGCTACAGCTTATGCCGATCCTGAAAACGAAGGGAAGATACTCGAATCTTTCTCTCATCTTGTAAAGGGCAAGACAGTATTGGTAATTGCGCATAGGCTAAGTACGATTACCAATGCCGATCAGATTTTGTACATCAACAAAGGGAAAGTTCAGGAACAAGGAACACATCAAGAATTACTGATGATGAATAAAGAATATGCCCATATGTGGCAAACCTATTCACAATCCAGGGAATGGGTGATTAAAACAAAAAAGGAGGTTTTGATATGATGAATGTGTCAGCAGCATTAAACTCAGCAACTATGGGGAATCCCAAACGCTTGCGACCAATGATTTGGTGGACTATTGTAGAATATTTTTTCCGGGGAGCACCTTATGGCATTACACTTTTTATTGTTTGGGAATTGTTTAAACCCTTGCAAAATCCAGGAATATCGCTTGATGTACAAAAAATAACAATGGCATGCATCAGCATGTTTGTGTCTTTAATTTTGCTTTATATCGCAAGTAGAAAAGCTTATTTTGCATCTTATAAAACAGGTTATGAGATATGTTCTGATGGGCGAAAAGAAGTTACCCGCCATTTAAAACGTTTGCCCATGGGATTTTATAACAGTCGCGATCCTGGAGATATTGGCGCCTATGTAGTAAGCGATTATGCCAATATTGAGCAAATGGTTACTCATATAGTACCACAGTTTTTTGGAGCTTTGGCAATGCCCTTGGTGTTGTTAGCCGGGTTGTTCTTTTTTAACTGGCAATTGGCACTGGCAGCCACAATGGTTATTCCTTTGGCTTGGCCAATGCTAAAGTTTACCAATTATATTGTAAAAAAAATAGGAGTAAAGCATCAGAAAGTAAAAGTAGAATCGGCTTCACGGATGATTGAATACATACAAGGTATCCGACTGATTAAAGCCTTTAATCTTGGAGGAACTAAATTTGAACGACTCGAAAAAGCATTTCGAAAATTAAAAAAAGAAAGCATTCGTCTTGAAGCTGCACCAGGGCCAACAATTGTATTTGCTTCCGTCATTCTAAATGGAGGAATTATACTTATTATTCTTGTGGGTTTTTCTATGCTACTTTCAGCACAAGTTTCTTTGCCTGTTTATATTCTGTTTTTGGTGTTGGGGGTACACATCTACCAGCCATTGTTACATGCCATGACATTTATGGCAGAAATGAATTACATGAAACTGGCTTCAGATCGTGTTGAGAATCTTCGAAAAACACCTTTGTTGGAAACAAATAGGGAAGAAGAGGTTCCCAATGCCAATATTGAGTTTAAAAATACACACTTTGCCTATAAGGATATAAAAGTAATACAAGGAATTTCTTTGCAAATTCCGGAACAAAGTTTAACAGCACTGGTAGGACCTTCGGGATCTGGTAAAACTACTCTTACCCGTTTAATTGCCCGGTTTTGGGATGTAAATGAAGGAGAAGTATTGCTTGGCGGAAAGAATATTAAGAATTACAGTTCAGATGCCTTAATGTCGCAATTATCCATTGTTTTTCAGGATGTTTATTTATTTAATGATACAATTTACAACAACATTCGAATTGGCAAGGAAGATGCTACGAAGGAAGAAATTATTGCTGCTGCTAAAACAGCACAATGTCATGATTTTATTGATGTATTGCCCGAAAAGTACGATACGATTTTAGGCGAAGGAGGCAGTACATTATCGGGTGGAGAAAAGCAACGCATTTCCATTGCAAGAGCCATTTTAAAAAATGCACCTATTGTATTGCTCGATGAAGCAACTGCATCACTTGATCCTGAAAATGAATTGTTTATCCAGAAGGCCATTAATGATTTGGTGAAGGATAAAACAGTTATCGTTATAGCACACCGTTTGCACACCATTCAAAATGCCGATAAAATTGTTGTTATGGATAAAGGTCGAATTGCAGAGGAAGGCAAGCATGAAGATTTACTTGTTGCTAACGGTTTGTACAAATCTCTTTGGGATGAACAACAAAAGCTGAAGGGATGGAAATTTTAGGATTAGTAAATTCAATAGATCGTTAGATTTTAGTCCCAAAAGCATTCGGCATGAGGTTTAGTGACAAGGTATTTAAAATCACAACAAATAGTGATTTCATGCAAGAAATTAAAAGTTTAAACTTGTACGTGTAATTTTGATGTTTAGACCTGGATTGGGTAAAATCGAAATTTTCCTAAAACCTTATTTTACCTTGATGATTATTTAAA
>JAOARS010000292.1 GCA_025210415.1 Marinifilum sp.
TCCAACGAGTCACCAGCAGGTAATGTAGCACCTTCGGTAATCTGGTCATTTTATATTGGAGGTTCACTTTTACTGATAAGTGTGTTGGTAACAGTGCTAAAAACCAAAGAATATCCACCAGAGGAATTTGAAGCTTATAATAATATTACCAAAGAAGATAAAGAAAATAAGGAGAGTTTCTGGAACTTATTGACGAATATGCCGGCAACTATGAAACAATTATCAATTGTTCAGCTTTTCTCTTGGTTTCCATTGTTCTTACTATGGGTTTATTCTACTACTGCTATTTCTCAGCATTATTTTGGTGTACCAATTGATTTTAATGCAGAAACGGAAACCAACAAACAAATCCTTAATGCGTTTAACGAAGCTGGTAATTGGGTAGGCATCTGTTTTGCAATCTACAGCTTAGTAGCAGCATTGTTTTCAATTGTAATGCCTAAACTAATCAGCTTAACTAGCAGAAAAACTGTTTACTCCGGAGCTTTGCTAATGGGAGGTTTAGGTTTTGTATCAACAATGATGTTTAACGACCAATACATGCTGTTAATTTCTATGATTGGAGTTGGTATTGCATGGGCCGGTATTTTAGCTATGCCATATACAATTCTATCAGGAGCATTGCCTGCAAAAAGAATGGGTATCTATATGGGATTGTTCAACCTTACCGTGGTTGTACCTCAAATTTTAAGTGGTGTATTTGGAGGGCCAATACTTCGAACTTTTTTCAACGGCAATGGAATTTACATTCTTGTTTTGGCCGGTGTTATCATGATTTTAGGAGCAATATCTGTGTTCTTCGTGAAAGAATCAGATAAATAATAAAACAATTTAAAAAACTGATGGGAAAGATTAGTGCATGCATCTTCGATTTAGATGGTGTGGTTGTTGATACAGCAAAGTATCATTACATCGCATGGAAGAGTTTAGCAAATGAATTGGGATTCGACTTTACCGAGGAGGATAATGAAAGATTAAAAGGCGTGAGCCGCATGACTTCGTTAGATATTCTTTTAGAAATTGGTGGAGTTGAACTGGATAAAAAAACAAAACTGGAACTGGCTGATAAGAAAAACAAAAACTATGTGGAGTACATTTTAAAAATGACTCCGGATGAAATACTTCCAGGTGTAAAGGATTTCTTTAATGAACTTAAAGCGCAGGGGATTAAAATAGCCTTAGGTTCTGCCAGTAAAAACGCTATGACCATTTTAAACCAGTTGGAATTAACTGATTATTTCGATGCAGTAGTAGATGGTACACATGTTAGCAATGCAAAACCAGATCCTGAGGTTTTCCTTAAAGGAGCAGAATTGTTAGGAGTTTCGCCATTGGAGTGTGTTGTTTTTGAAGATGCTGAAGCTGGTGTTGAAGCTGCTATAAATGGTAACATGAAATGTGTAGGTATCGGATCACCTGATGTATTAGGGAAAGCAAATATTGTTGTTTCCGGATTCGTGGGTTTTTCAATGGCTCAATTAAACTTTTAATGATAATCAATTAACATTTGGCAGTAATAGTTTTAAGAGATTGCTGCTAAAGCTAATTAAAAGAAAATCAAACATGAATGAGTATTTAAAGCATGATGAGTGGTGTATCATTGAGGAAGGCTTTAATCCTGAAAACCATCGCGCATCAGAAAGTATATTTAGCTTAGGTAATGGAAACATGGGACAAAGAGCCATGTTCGAAGAACATTACTCAGGCGAAACTTTACAAGGAACTTATGTAGCGGGAGTTTATTATCCGGATAAAACCAGGGTTGGATGGTGGAAGAATGGCTATCCTGAATATTTTGCAAAGGTATTAAATGCGCCAAACTGGATTGGTATTGATGTGAAAGTTAACGGAGAAATGCTTGATCTTGCCAAATGTGAAGTGAACGAATTTGTTCGCACATTGAACATGAAAGAAGGAGTTCTTGAAAGAAGTTTCATAGCTGCACTTTCAAATGGCAACAAAATAAAAGTTGAAACCAAAAGATTCTTAAGTATTGTTAATTCGGAAATTGGAGCAATTCGATACTCGATTACACCATTAAATTTTGATGGAAAAATTAGCTTCACACCTTATGTTGATGCTGATGTTACAAACGAAGACTCGAATTACGATGAACAGTTTTGGAACGTGTTGCAGGCTAAATCAATGAAAGGTGAAGCTTACATTACAGCAGCAACTAAAAAGCTTGATTTTCATGTTTGCATGAGCATGAAATATGATGTATTTAAAGATGGCCAGAAACTGGAGTTAAGTCCGGTGATTACCGAAAATGCCAAATATGTTGCCAATACAGTTGAGTTTGATGTGGAACAGGATGAAGAATACTCACTTTATAAATATGCTGGTGTATTAAGTTCGTTAAATCATAATAAAGCTGATATTGCTTCGGATGCACTTTCTGTTGTTGAAGCTGCTCAAGCTAAAGGTTATGGGGCTTTATTGGAAGAACATGTAAATGCTTGGGCCGATAAATGGGATCATAGTGATATTGTAATCGAAGGAGATGTTGCTGCTCAACAAGCTATTCGATTCAATATTTTCCAATTGAACCAAACTTACACAGGCGAAGACGAAAGATTAAATATTGGACCTAAGGGATTTACAGGTGAAAAATATGGAGGATCAACTTATTGGGATACAGAAGCATACTGTGTGCCATTTTATTTGAGTACATCAAAACCTGAGGTGACTCGCAATTTGTTGATTTATCGTCACAAACAATTGCAAAAAGCCATTGAAAATGCTGAGAAACTTGGCTTTAACAATGGTGCTGCATTGTATCCAATGGTAACAATGAATGGCGAAGAGTGTCACAACGAATGGGAAATTACCTTCGAAGAAATTCATCGAAATGGTGCTATTGCTTTCGCGATTTACAATTATATCCGCCACACAGGCGATAAAAAATATTTAGAAGAGTACGGATTAGATGTTTTGATTGGAATATCAAGATTCTGGAGCCAGCGCGTATCCTATTCTCAAGCTAAAAAGAAATACGTAATGTTAGGAGTTACAGGCCCTAACGAATACGAAAACAATATTAACAACAATTGGTATACAAATACTATTGCAGTTTGGTGTATGAAATATGCACAGGAAGCAATAACATATGTAAAAGAAACCAATGCTGATCGTTTCGCTGAAATCATGAAGAACTTAAACTTCGATTTCGATAATGAAACTGCAAAATGGAACGATATTATTGAGAATATGTACTATCCGGTTGACGAAGAAGCCGGAGTGTACTTGCAGCAAGACGGCTTTATGGACAAAGAACAAATTCTTGCGTCTGAGCTAGATCCTGCAATTCGTCCAATAAATCAACATTGGTCATGGGATAGAATCTTACGTTCATGTTTCATTAAACAAGCTGATGTTCTTCAAGGGATTTACTTGTTCGAGGATCGGTATGATTTGGAAACAATTCGCAAGAACTACGACTTCTACGAACCAAGAACAGTTCACGAATCATCATTATCACCATGTATTCACTCAATTTTGGCTGCCAAAATTGGAGACGAAGAAAGAGCTTACAATTTATATTTAAGAACCTCTCGTTTAGACTTGGATGATTACAATAAGGAAGTTCATGAAGGGCTACATATTACAAGTATGGCAGGAACCTGGATGTCAATTGTTGAAGGTTTTGGTGGTATGCGAGTAGTGAATGGTACTTTGGTATTTAATCCAATGCTGCCAAAAGAATGGAAATCTTACTCGTTTAAGGTTCGCTTTAGAGGCAACTTGTTAAATGTAAGAGTTTCTGAAGATGGCGTAGGAGTGATCAATGAGGAGGGTAAAGCAATTAATATCTTCATTAAAGACGATGAATACAAAGTTGAAAAAGAAAGTAGTCTGGTAGTAGAATACGCTTAATTAATAGTTTTAACAATTCAGGATAGTAGTTGATCTGCTGTCCTGAATTTTAATATGAGAATGCCTGATCATGAGTGCTGTAAAAAAATCATTTTTTCCGATTCTTTTTTTCTCCTTTTTAAATCTGACATCTTTTGCTGTAAAAAGCAAGATAGAGAAACTTGAACCTGCATTTTGGTGGGTAGGTATGGAAAACCCCAATTTGCAATTATTGGTTTACGGTCAAAATATTGGAGAATATCAAGCTACACTTGATTACCCTGGTGTGAGATTGAAAGTAGTGAACAATGTGGAAAATCAGAACTATTTATTTGTTGATTTATTCATTGATAAATCTGCGAAAGCAGGAAAATTTGACATTACTTTTACAAATCAGAAAGGCCAGGAATTGGTCTATCAGTATGAATTGAAAGAGAGAAGAAAGAACTCTGCAAAAAGAAAAGGATTTGACTCTTCGGATGTGATGTATTTGTTAATGCCCGATCGATTTGCAAATGGCAATCCCGAAAACGATTCGGTAGATGGATTAGCAGAGAAAGTTGACCGCAACAATTATGACGGACGACATGGCGGTGACATCCAGGGAATCATCAGCAAATTAGATTACTTACAAGATTTAGGTATAACTGCATTATGGAACACTCCTTTATTAGAGGATAATGAAGAAAGAGGTTCTTATCATACTTATGCCATTTCCGATTATTACAATGTTGATGCAAGATTCGGTGGTAATGAAGCTTACCTGGAACTTTCGAAAGAATGTAAGAAGAGAGGTATAAAGTTAATTCAGGATATGGTTTTTAACCATTGCGCAAGTGCTCATTGGTGGATGAAAGACTTGCCTCAGAACGATTGGGTGCACCTTCATGACGAATATACAAATTCCAATCATCGAAAGTCAACTTTGCTAGACCCTCATGCAGCAAAAAAAGATAAGATTCAATTTTCCGATGGTTGGTTCGATAAAAGTATGCCTGATTTAAATCAGCAAAACGAATTGCTATTGACTTACTTGATACAGAATAGTATTTGGTGGGTTGAGTATGCCGATTTAGATGGAATTAGAATGGATACGCACCCGTACAACGATCCACAGGGAATGTCCAAATGGGGAGAGGCTCTATTAAAAGAGTATCCTTATTTGAATATTGTCGGTGAGACATGGTATAAAAATGCGGCCGATATCGCCTACTGGCAAAAAGATGCCTTAAATGCCGATGGATACAATTCTTACTTGCCTTGTGTAATGGATTTTCAACTCTTTTTTGCAATGGAAAAAGCATTTCTTGAACCGCAAGAATGGGAAAATGGTGTAGTAAGATTGTATAAAAGCCTCGCAGCCGATTATTTGTATAAAGACATCAATAATATTTTGATTTTTGCAGAAAATCATGATACGCAAAGAATCATGACCACATTAAAGGGTGACATTAACAAATTTAAATTGATGAATACCTTTTTAATGACTACAAGAGGAATTCCACAGATATATGCAGGAATTGAAATTTTAATGGAAGGCAAGAAAAGCGATGGCGATGGTAAAATGAGAATCGATTTTCCTGGTGGCTGGGCAGGAGATGAGAGAGACGCTTTCACAGCCGAAGGTAGAACAGATAAGGAGAACGAAGCTTTCAATTTCTTACAAAAATTGCTTCAATGGCGTAAGGTTAATCCTGTAATTCACACCGGCAAACTAACGCATTACATTCCCGAAAATGATGTTTATGTCTATTTCCGTTCGAATGATGAGAAAACAGTAATGGTGGTAATAAATAATGGAGAGAAAAATCAAGATTTGAATTTAGAACGTTTCTCGGAGAATCTGAAAAACTTTAATAAAGGATATGATATTTTGAGTGAAAAGGCAATGAATATATCGGAAGGGGAATTGAAATTGACAGGAAACTCTTCAGTGATATTAGAATTAAGTAAGTAGAATAAAAAATAGCCTGCGGGCATTTGGAAAAAACTATGAAATTATTGCGCGATTTTGGATTGAGATTTACTGTGCTAATAGCATTTGTTGCAGTATCATCAATTGTTTATGGACAAAACAGTCAGAGAAAATTTCAATCATCTCAATTAGATGGGAAAGTATTGAAAATTACAACCAATGATGGTCGATATGAAATTGAATTTTACAATGACAATATTGTAGAGACAGCATTTATTCCAACAGGTGAAAAAATGGGAAATTCGCATTCTGTAATTATGAAACCGGAAGCAAGTGGTGTAACTCTTGTGGAAAAGAATGGAAATTTATCCTTTTTATCAAAAGGTATGACCGTTGAAGTATCTAAATCGCCATTTTCAATTCGCTATTACTATAAAGGGAAAAAGCTTTTATCAGAGAAAGAAGGCTATGTAAAAACCGATAGTACTGAGAATACGGATTTTAGCATTGAAAAAGACGAGGTGTTATTTGGTGGAGGTGCTCGTGTGTTAGGTATGAACAGACGAGGTAACCGTCTTCAACTTTACAACAGGGCACATTACGGATATGGAACTCATTCTGAATTGATGAATTATACAATGCCAGTTGTTATTTCATCGAAAAAATATGCAGTTCATTTCGATAATGCACCAATTGGCTTTTTGGATCTTGATAGCAAGAAAACCAACACACTGCGATACGAAACCATTAGCGGAAGAAAAGTATATCAGGTAGTAGTTGCCGATAATTGGGAAGATTTAACCTATCAGTTTACAAACCTAACAGGTCGTCAACCAATGTTGCCTCGTTGGGCATTTGGAAATTTTTCAAGTCGATTTGGATACCACTCACAAAAAGAGACTGTAGAAACCATCGATCACTTCCTGAAAGATTCTATTCCAGTTGATGCGATTATCTTGGATTTGTACTGGTTTGGAAAAACGGTTACGGATGAAATGGGGAATCTTGCTTTTGATAGAGATTCTTTCCCAAATCCTGAAAAGATGATTTCCGATTTGAATGATAGGGGAGTGAAAACAATTCTGATTACAGAACCATTTATATTAACAACTTCTGATCGTTGGGAGGAAGCAGTTAAAGAAGATGTTTTAGGCCTTGATTCATTGGGAAATCCGTACAAATACGATTTCTTTTTTGGCAACACAGGCTTGGTTGATGTATTCAAACCCAAAGCCATTGATTGGTTCTGGAACATTTACAAAAGGCTTGCTGATAAAGGAGTAGCAGGTTGGTGGGGAGATTTGGGAGAACCAGAGGTACATCCATCAGATTTGTTACACGTGAATGGCACAGCTGATGAGGTTCACAATATCTATGGTCATTATTGGGCCAAGTTGGTTTATGAAGGATATCAAAAAGATTTTCCCAGCCAAAGGCCATTTATTTTAATGCGTGCTGGTGCTGTGGGATCGCAACGTTACGGAATGGTACCTTGGACCGGAGATGTTAGCAGAAGTTGGGATGGCTTAAAACCACAAACCGAGATTTCCTTACAAATGGGACTACAAGGAATTTCTTACATGCATTCCGATTTAGGAGGTTTTGCAGGTGCAAATCTTGATGATGAACTGTATACTCGTTGGTTGCAATATGGAGTGTTCCAACCTATTTTCCGACCACATGCCCAAGAAGAAGTGCCATCTGAGCCAGTTTTCAGAGAGCCAAAAACCAAAGCTTTGGCGAAAAAATCAATAGAGTTAAGGTATCGAATCATGCCATATATCTATACAATGGCATTCGTAAACAATCAAACAGGATTGCCTTTGATGAGACCATTGTTCTTCGAGGAAGAAGACAATATCGATCTGCTTCACATTTCGGATACATACTTATGGGGAGATGCCTTTTTGGTTTCTACAGTAACCGATGCCAGGTTAAAGCAAAAAGAGGTATACATGCCAAAGAATTCTGTTTGGTTCGATTTTGAAAATGGTACAAAATATCAAGGTGGAAAATCCTATACAATAGAAACCATTGAAGAGAATATTCCTGTTTTTGTAAGAGGTGGATCTTTTATTCCGATGGTTAATGGAATGAGAAACACAACAGAATATTCTTTGAAAAACTTTGAGTTGCATTATTATCATGATTCATCGGTAAAAACGAGCAAAGGAAACCTGTACAATGATGATGGTGAAACACCAATGGCTTTTGAAAAGGGGATGTATGAGAAGTTAACTTTCAAATCTAGATTAGAAGATCATAGATTAAATATTACAATTTCTACTGATTTAGGAATTCAATATCAGGCCAATGATAAGAATATCACTTATATCATTCACAATATTGAAAAGAAACCAAAGAAAGTTAGCATTGATGGTAAGAAAGTTGACTTTAGTTGGAATAAAGAATTAAATACTCTTCGTTTTACAAACGAATTGACTGCAAGTAAAAATCAATCAATTACAATAAAACTGGCGAAATAATGAAGATAAAAGCAATCAGCATATTTACAATGGTATTAGTGCTATTTTCATCTTGCGCTAAAGTTGAAAAGAAGAAAGTACCATTTGTTTGGGAAGGAGCCAATTTGTATTTCATGTTGACAGATCGTTTTAATAACGGAACAACTGCCAATGATGTGAATTTTGAAAGAGAACTGCCAACTGGAAAGCTTCGAGGTTTTGAAGGTGGTGATATCAAAGGAATCACGCAAAAAATACAAGAAGGATACTTTACCGATTTGGGAATTAATGCCATTTGGCTTACTCCGGTTACAGAGCAAATTCATGGTGTAGTTGATGAAGGTACTGGCAATACATATGGTTTTCATGGCTACTGGGCCAAAGACTGGACTGCTCTTGATCCAAACTTTGGTAGCATGGAAGATTTGAAGGAGTTGGTTGAAACTGCTCATGCCAATGGAATTCGTATTGTAATGGATGCTGTGCTTAACCACACAGGCCCAGCTACTGAAAAAGATCCTGCATGGGAAAATGAGTGGGTAAGAGTTGAGCCTACCTGTACTTATAAAAACTTTAAAACAACTGTTGAATGTACCTTAACAGACAATTTACCAGATATTAAAACAGAAAGTACACAAGAAGTGGGTATACCTGCAAGTTTGGCTCAAAAGTGGAAAGGTGAAGGTAGATATGATCAGGAAGTAAAAGAACTGGATGATTTTTTTGCTCGTACGGGATATCCTCGTACTCCAAAATACTACATGATAAAATGGTTGTGCGATTATATCATTCAGTTTGGAATTGATGGATACAGAGTTGATACAGTAAAGCATACGGAAGAAACCGTTTGGGCTGATTTTAGAAAAGAATGCGAATATGCATTTGAGCTATGGAAAAAAAACAATCCTGAAAAAGTATTGGATGATAATAAATTCTATACAGTTGGGGAAGTATACGGATACGGTATCAGTAATAAATTTGCTTATGATTTTGGAGACAAAAAAGTGAATTACTATGCCAATGGCTTTACAGATTTAATCAACTTTGAGTTCAAACACAATGCACAATCTTCTTATGAAGAGTTATTCTTAATGTATTCAGAAATTCTTCATGGTGATTTAAAGGGATATGGAATCATGAACTATATCTCGTCGCATGATGATGGTTCTCCTTTCGATCAGAAAAGAGAAAAAACATACGAATCAGCAACAAAATTATTGCTTTGTTCCGGAACATCTCAAGTGTATTATGGCGATGAATCGGCAAGACCATTGCTGGTTGAGGGAACAGCAGGTGATGCGAATCTTAGATCTTTCATGAACTGGGAAGATATCGCTAACAAATCTGAAACCAAGGCGATTTTGAATCACTGGCAGAAATTGGGAAAATTTCGTGCAAACCATCCAGCTGTTGGTGCCGGAATTCATAAAATGATCTCTGAAAAACCATATGTTTTCCGAAGATCGTTTGTAAAGGATGATTATCAAGACCAGGTGTTTGTTGCCTTAAATCTTGAAAAAGGAATAAAAGAAATTCCAATTGCAGAATTAGAAAACGGAACGAAATTAAGAGATGCTTACTCTGGAAAAGAAGCAAAAGTAAAGAATGGAAAACTTAGCATTGATACTGAATTCGATATCCTACTATTGGAAATAATTGGATAACAGCTTATCTCCCATTAACCTATTCTATTTTTCAAAAATACTTTTTAGATACGTAGCCTGAAATGTAGTGTAGTTTAATTATAGGATTCTCCCTTTTTAGGGGAGATCCCGATAGGGAGAGGGGTGCTTTGGGGTTTTATTTTAAGAATACACCCTTTAGTCTGTCGACAGTTTCCCTGAAAGGGAAACATTTATATTAACCTGAGTTCGATTAAAAATATCTATCACAGAAAATCAGATTTATTTAAGATTTGCTTTAAAAAATCTGAAAGAATATCGGGATATTTTGAGGAGTTTTTAAAGTGAAGATTGGATGAAGATGATTTTTTCAAAGAA
>JAOARS010000293.1 GCA_025210415.1 Marinifilum sp.
CTTTCGGGGAATGAGGACCATCTTGTAAACCACCACCCGTGGAACAGGTGGTTATACCAATATTACATTGAAATGAGCATTATTCTTCTGCTATTTTAAGTATACACTTCATTAAAAAATTGCGCCGTAACTCTGCTATGCCTTAATTTTTTAACTTGTCTAAACTCAAAATATTCAAAACAATTTAACGCTCATTCCAAAATAAAATTGGTATAATACCGATTGTGAAAATATATGAGCCATTATTGCACAATCCCGAATTCGGGACGCACTGCCTAACATTTTCAGTATCGGCATTATACTATTTTCTAAAATGGCTCATTCTATGTTGCATTTGGTATAATTTAGTCTATAAAACCGTATTACAAACTCTCGAAGCCAATTTTTAAAAAGCTTACCCTGCAAAACAGGGCAAGCCAATATTTGAGAAAAACAAAATGTTAACGTGGATTTTGTTTTATATTCTCATTCAAATTAATTACCGGGTTGGGAATAGCCAATGCCCAACGGTTATCTCCGGTTTTCAAAGTAAATGTTTCTCCTTCGACCGTGCGAGAAAGGTTTTTTGAATATTTGGAATCGCCGCTCAAACGGTGCAAATCGAACCAACGTTTCATCGAAAAAGGAAACTCTTTCCACCTTTCGTTCACAATCAAGTTTACGGCTTCGGCCTCTGTAGTTGCGGTAAGCGCCGTATATGTTTCCGTTTTAAAACGTTTTGCAAGCAAGGCATTTAGCGTTGTCATGGCTCCCGGTACATCTTTTGTACGTGCTTGGCTTTCGGCCTTAACCAACATCATATCGGGTACATCTATACCAACACTTATAAAATCGCCATTAAACCCATAGAAAAATTGATAATTTCCGCTAGCTTGCTGGTCAAAATGGAAATAGAAACGTAAATCATCGTTTCCTCCGTAGGCATTCACCAGTTCGGTATTCACATACCCTGTTCTGTTTGCGGCAAAAGTTGCATTATAATATCGCAATAGAATGGTTTCTTTGCTCTTTATAGGTCCGGGTATGTCATTTGAACCATTCGACAACTTACTATAATCATTAAGATCCAATAGGTAAGAATTTTTCTCCAATACCTTATTGGCATATTCCAAGGCATTGGTATAATCGCGTTTTGCAAAATATACTTTAGACAACAGTGCCCATGCCGAAACTTTTCCAAACCTGGAATTGTTTACAGATTCCTCGGGCAAATTTATTAATGCTTCTTTAATGTCCGATATGATTCGGCCATACGAATCCTTAACGCTAATTCGCGATGGCTTGGCATTAATGTCGGGTTGTAAAATTAACGCGATGCCCATGTCGGTATCTGCCGATGAAGCATTGTAAGGTTTGGCATAAAGCTGAAGCACATTAAAAAACTCGTAAGCTCGCCCCGTTAGTGCTTCTGCTTTTAGCTCTTTCTTTTGCTGTTCGGTTCCTTCGCTTGACGCTTCTACCTCGTTAATGATTACATTGTAGTTGTAAATTTTTGAATAGCAAGTATTCCAGGTTTTATCATCCATACTTGCTTCGTAGATGATGGGTGCCCAAGTGTAAGCATTTTTTTCATCAACTTCCATGCCTTTAAAAGTTGCATCATCTAAATAGAGTTCATCGTTCAAAAAGATTAAACTTTTGTCAAACGACCTTGCCAACCTTGTTTTATTTAACAAAAGATTATATTCCTCGGTTTTAGTGGGAATCACAAAGCCTTTAGGTACAATATCCAGGTAATTGTCGCAGGCTGAAAACAATATTGTTAACAGGAACAATGCACATATATCAATTAACTTTCTCATTTTTTTTACGTTTAAAAGTTGTTTTTAAAAACTTACATTAATACCAAAACTATAGGTTTTAGGAATCGGGAACGTTCGTGACCCATTAACGGCGTCATGACTTTCCGGATCGATACCTTCATTGTTGGCTGTCCAAGTCCACAGGTTACGGCCCTGTGCATATATCCTAATGGATTGTAACGGTAGTTTTTGTATTATTTTTTTACTTAGCGTGTAAGATAAGGTTAACTCGCGCAACTTCACATAACTTGCATCCAATACATGGATATCAGTATTTCTATATGCGTAATTTCTTTCGTTATTAAATTCTTTCGAAAAACGGGGAACGTTTGTTGTATTCTCATCGCCCGATTTTTTCCAACGCTTCAGCAAATCATCTCCCAGGTTTTCATACATCGCAAATTGATTTACATTAGACGTCCGGCCCCTCATTACATTACCTCCCGATGCAATGAAAAGAAACGACAAATCGATACCCTTATAATTAAGTCGATTGCTTAGTGAAGCATTCCATACAGGTACAACGGTTCCACTAAAAACAACATCTTTTTCATCGGTAATCTCGTTGTAAGGTACTTTCTCGTTTTTGGCATTGTAAAGTAATGGATCGCCATTTTCATCCAAACCTGCATATCTGAATGAGAAAATAGATTGGTATGGCCTTCCCTTTTCTCTTTTTATTCCGCGAACCTTTCTGCTGGCAGTCGATTTTTCGGTGAATACGTTGCCAACGGTATTTTTGTTGTTCGAATAGTTTATTGTTGATTGCCAAATAAAATTTTTAGTTTTAATATTGGTTGAACTGATACTTGCTTCGTAGCCTCTATTTGTAAGATCGGCTACATTTAAAGTTGCTTTTTTCCAACCAAGTGTAGGGTCCAGTTCTTTGTCGCCCAATATATCGGTACTTTTTCTGTAATAATAATCGAAACTACCACTTATGCGATTGTTTAATAAACTGTAGTCTACTCCAATATTGCTTGTCTTGGTACTCTCCCATCTTAAAAAGTCATTCTTGGGGTATATGATGCTCAAACTTTGCGTATCGTAAGCAAGATTTTGTCCGGTTTGCGCAATATTATAAGGTCCCGTAAGTTTGGCCACGTTACCATTTAAACCTTGTGTAATCCTTATGTTCAAGCGATCTACCCAGTTCACCTCAAAAAAACTTTCCTCGGCAAGTTTCCAGGTAAGTCCTACCGACCACAAAGGTTTGTATTTGTACTTTGGATCTACCCCAAAAAGGTTTGACTGATCGATACGTGCACTGGCACTCAGGACATATTTGTCGTTGTAAAACCACGATGCGTTGGAATAAAAAGACAGAAACCTATTCTCTGTATCAAAAACATAGTCTTTACTTGTTAAGCCAGTTACATTTCCGTTAGGAAGAAACGCACCATTTATTCTTTTATTAGCCAGATCTCTAAAATTGATTCGAGAACTTGTTAAATATTGAGGATCAAAGCCATATAGCGTTAAGCGTTGCCCAGTAGATGTCGTTCTGCGAATTTCGCCTCCGGCAATGGCTGTAATTTTATGTTTGCCTTCAGCCAAATCCTTGTTAAAATCTATTTGAGACCTTATGGTTAAATTATTAGGTTTGCTAACCCGTTGGGTGTTAATGGCGCCCTTAGGCACGTTGTAAACCAAGTTTCCTTGCTCGTCTTTGGATATGTTGGTATTAACGGTATAACGTAAATCAAAGGCATTTTTGCTCTGGAAATTTTGGTTCTTTAAATTTCCGGTTTCGTAATGTATTCCGGTCTGCCATCTTAGATCATCGGTAATTTTTGCCTGAAGCTTTAACTGCATGCGCGAACGCAATTGCTCTGTTGTGTTTCGGTTTGCTTTTTGCTCTTCAAGCAAATTGTAATGCAATGGATACAAGCCCATTTCCTTAGCTTTATCCTGGTAATACGAATTTGAATACGGGTAAAAAAATGGCGTTTTTTGATTCAGGGCATTTCCTTTGTCATCAACAATCATTTCGTATGGTCTAAGCTTGAGTTGTTGATATCCAATAACTGCGCCTTTTCTTTTATTGTACGAAAAGTTGATGTTTGTACTTAGTTTTAACCAATTTGATAACTGTACCTCATTTTTAATATCAGCAATAAAACGTTTGCTTCTATCACCAACATAAACACCTTTCGATTGGGTGTAATTGGTCGAGATAGCGTAATTATGAGAATTGCCAGAACCACGTACGGCCAAATTATGCGATTGCGATTGCACCCTTTGAATCAAGTACTTTTGCAATTGCTCTTTATTGTCCTGTTTTCGCAGTTTATCAATCTCAGCAAGAGCCTCCTCGCGGGTTTTGTTGCCCGTATAAATCTCATTCAGATAATCTTGTACCGGAGAAAAATCCCATCCCTCATCTTTCTTTAAGCTTTCAACAAGTCCACTCATTACACTAAATAGAATAGGACTATCGGAGCCAAATATCTCAGCATACTGATCAAAAAACTTTTTCATCAGGTCTTCATTTTCTGTTTCCAATTCCAAATCAATAAAATCGGATGATTTCAGGTAAGCCAGATCAGAAATCTGATTTTCCTCGGTAATGCTGTTTTTATAGGAGTAAGAAAATTGGGCTTTACCCTTTTTTCCTTTTTTAGTATTGATAACGATAACTCCATTAGACGACCTTGCACCCCAAATAGATGCTGCAGCTGCATCTTTAAGAACCGTAATACTTTCGATGTTTTCGGGGTTTACAGTTCTGTTAACCTCTGATACTCCACCTTGAATTGGAAATCCGTCTACCACAAAAAGTGGTTCCGTACCTCCACGAAGTGTCGAAACACCTCTAATGTTCAGCTCATTGTTGTATCCTCGCTGCAAACCAGGCACCAAGCCTTCAATCCTATCAATAATATTTATTTGGCTTTTTGTTTCCAGTTTACTGTTGGTAAGGGTGGTAAAGGCTGCCGTTGCCCGTTCTTTCGACAAGCTTTGATAACCAGTTACCATTACTTCGCCAAGAAGTTCCTCATCGGTTTCCAATGTTATATTTAAAACTATTTTGTCTTGTATCTGGCGTTCCTGTGTTTTCATTCCTACAAAAGAAAATACCAATATCACATCCCCATCTACTTCAATAGAGTAGTTTCCATCCATATCGGTAGAAACACCAGTAGTAGTGCCTTTTATTACAACAGATACGCCTGGTACAGACATTCCGTTTTCATCAGTAACTTTTCCTGTTACGATTTTCTTTTCCTGCTGCATTTCGATTACCGGAACCGGATCTTTCCTGGTAATAACTACAAAATCCTCAATAACTTCATACTTTATAGGTGTTTGATTGCAAATTTCATTCAAAACTTCTTCCAAACTTGCCGATTCCAAATTCAATTCTACTTGGATATCATCGTCAATATCCTTTTCATTGTACATGAAATATGTTCCAGTCTGATGATTCAACTCTTCCAAAACATCAACCAACGAGGCTTTTGCTTGAATACTAACTTCTTGTCCGAGCAATACAGATGCCGAAAGTTGCAAACTGCCAACAAAAATTAAAATAAAACTTAGCTTCATAACAAGCAGGGTTTTTCTAATGGTAGGCGATATACACCTCCACATAAGGTTTTTTTTCATAACTTTATGGTCTAGATTAATTAATATTACCATTGCACATCATTCAATGGTATGTTATCTGTAAAACAGGGAATGTGGCCTCATTTCCTGTTTTTTTTATGTGTATTTTCCGGTGGCCTCCGAAAAAGCACAGTATTTTTATTCAGGTTTTCCTACAATAATTCTATCATCCTTAATGGCAAACTGTACATCTGCCATTTTTTCTACCAGTCCAAGAGCAAAATCCAAAGGTTTATTCTTTTTGGCAGCACCGGTAAATCTTAATTCACGATATTTGTGATCGGTAAAAAAGAATTCAACATTGTACCATCGGCTTAACTGATGACATATTTCTTCGAGCGATTGATTCTTAAAGCGAAACACTCCGTCTTTCCATGAAGTATACAAATCGGTATTCACCCTCTCCACTTTAAACTTATTGTCTCCTCTTTTTACAGTTGCCTGAAATTCCGGCTTCAACAACTCTTTGTTTCCTAAGCAGCTTACCTCTACACTTCCCTCTACCAAAGTAGTTGCAATGTATTCCTCATCATCGTATGATGATACATTAAAACTGGTTCCCAATACCTTTATTTCCGTATCGTACGATTCAATAACAAATGGCTTGTCAGGATTGTGTGTTACCTCAAAATAAGCCTCACCTGTTAATTCAACCTTTCTTTTATTGCCCACAAACTGTACAGGATATCTTAAGCTCGATTCAGAATTCAACCAAACCTTTGTACCATCAGCTAATACGAGCGAATATTCTCCTCCTCTTGGTATAGCAATCTGATTGTAAATGACTTTACCTTTTGTTGATGATTTATCATTGTAAACCAATCCGTTTGCAGCGTTTTTTTGTATTAACGTTCCGTCAGTTTCTTTAATAAGGCTATCCGTACTTTCTTCAAGATTCACCTGTTGTCCGTTTTCCAGAGTTAAAACTGCTTTTTTAGAACCTATACTCGACACCTCGGCAAAATTGTAATCTTTGCCAAAGTCATAATCATTCCTAACTTGCTCAATCATGAAATAGCTCACAGCAAACAATACTACAACTGCCGCTGCATATGGCAACCAAGCTTGCAAGCTAAGTGTTTTCACTTTCTTTTCAGGTTTCGATAGGGATTTACTAATGTTCAACCAGGCGCGTTCTGTTTTAATATTGTCAAGTTTATTAATTGCATCGCTTTCCTTAAAAAGTGCTAAATACTTAGCAAATTCATCAGAATTGGTTTTCTCCTCTTTCAACCACTCTTTAAGTTTTTGAATGCCATCTTCAGAAATACTTCCTTGCTGATATTCTTTAATTAGGCTTATAATATTTTCCTTCGAAATATTCATTTTTTCCATTGTTTATAGCTATAAGTGTGTTTTTTGGAAATGGGTGACAGGTTTTTTCAACTTTTTTCAAATTATCTTATGCCAAATGGAATATCTAATGAGTAATGCAAACCAAAGCCACTGGCTAAAGCCAAGTGGCAACCCAAACTATTTTTGCTGATAACTGATAACTGATAACCGACAACCGATAACTGAATACACTTGCCTTAATCCTTTATTACAAAGGCCGCAAAGAAACATCCTTACAGATTTTAGGATAAATCGGGACTGGTTGTTTATAATTGAGTGTAGCGATTTATCGGCATGATACTATTTTTCAAAATCGCTCATTTAATATTGCATTTGGAATAATCAATATAGCTCACTTCATTTTTAAAATGGTATAACTTGCAGCTCTACTTATCTAAAGCCAAGTGGCAACCCGAACTGTTTCTGCTGATAACCGACAACCGACAACTGATAACCGATAACTGTTCACGGCAATAAAACCATCACCAGCACATCCAAATTACTTCGAAGTTGCTTTAAAGCACGCTTGTAATGAGTTTTCACTGTATTAATCGAAATATTCATTTCTTCAGCTACATCGGCATATTTCATTTTATCGAAAGCTATGGCTTCAAAAACAGTTTTACATTGGGTTGGCAATTCAGCAATCTCTTTGTATAAGTTCTCTTTTCTTTGTTCTAATAGTTGATTTTCGTATTTGTTTTCAATAATTTGATAAGCCTGATTGTCGATCTCTTCAAATCGAAATCGATTGTCTTTTCTAATTTGATTAATGGAATTGTTACGCACAATACTAAAAAGATAGGATTTAACAGAGCCAGTAAACTCAACCATTCTTTCCTTTTCCCATAAATTGATGAAAGCCTCTTGTACAATGTCTTCAGCTTTTTCGTAAGAATCGAAATATTTATAGGCAAATACACAAAGTGGCGTGTAATACAAATCGAACAACATACGAAGGCCTGATTGATCTCCATTTTTAAATTTTTGTATGATATCTTGTTCGTGTTGCTCCATATTTTTGCTGAATAAAAGTAAAAAAGCTTGTGGTAAATACAAAAGGCCTGTAAAAATAAGCCAAAGTGTAAGAGTAATTACGATTAATAACACCTTTGTAAATTGGCAATAGAACTGTTAAATAAAGTTAAAGTCAATAAAATGATGCAACTTGACACATTTGACATTATGATTTTTCATAACAAATATTTACCTTCGGTAATCTTTTTAATAATGATAATCCACCGGCTGGTCATCAAACAGGTAAAATTTGCCGATAGCACTTGTAAGAGGAGGCCGATGTGAACATTCCAAAAATAAACTAAAAATTTTATAATCATGGACTATCAAACTGATTTTGATGCATGGAAAGAACAAATTGAAAATTGCCCAAACAAAGAGGTTAAGTTACCTAATCAGCCAATTGATGAATTTACTGCCAGTGCAGAAACTTTAGCTGTTGAAGCTTCCAAAGACAAGGATATTCTGCAACAAGCAGGATTGGATCTTACATTGATCAATGATCTTGCTCCTTTGGCCGGAGCATTAAGGTATTGCCAGGCTCAATGGATGAGTGAATATCGTGCCCGTCAGGAAGCTCAAAAGGAATGGTTAGAGCAATCTCCGGCAGCTTACGAGTTGAGAGATGAGTTATTGCATCACTTTAAATTTGCTTATCGTAACCAATCTGATATTCGCACCTATGTAATGAGGATTAACGATGGAAACGGGCATGTTGATATGGTACAGGATTTGATTGAGCTAGCTATTTTAGGAGAAAAAAATCCTGAACCTTTAATTAGTATTGGTTTTGATACTGCCAGCCTTCAAGATGTAAAAACACTTTCTCACAGCATGTCTGAGCTTCTTGCTTCTGCTAACGGAAGTAGCGATGACAGCAGCCAAAACAAAACCTTACGCGATAAGGCCTATACGTTGCTGGTAAATCGTGTAAGTACAATTCGGGAGTATGGCCGTTATGTTTTTTGGAAAAACGAAAGCCGAAGAGAGAAATACTATAACAATTACAAAAGATAGATAGTCAAAACACCTATTCTTATTGGCCCCGAGGCATGTATTAGCATTCCATCGGGGTTAATTTATATCTCAACAGGCTCAATTACCCGGCCAACAGGCTTGCATCACCCTCCCATTGGCATAAATATATCATTCAACAGGCTTAAAAATGCAGATAATAGGGTACAACAAGCTTTCCATTGGCCTAAAAACAACTCGAACAGGCTTAAAAATTCATTCAACAGCTTACTAATAAGAATGTGGATTGGGCTTATGTCATAGAGTATCGGAGGGTGTTTAGCTGGATAGAATCAACAATTGGGAATCCGAACTGTAATCGGAATCCCAAAATAGAAGTTCTGTTGAACGACTTATTTTTTAAAATCTTCAACAAGATATTGCGCATTTCCTGGTTTCATTCGACCAAGTCCTAGTATGATCCAATCAATATTACCATTGAAAGTAAAACCTGCACTAGAAAAGCCCAAACTGATGTTACTATCATTACCAGCGTAATCATCAATATCAAAACTTTCAAGATCAATTACGACTTCAGCACCATCATTCAATTGCAGATAGAAATTGTTATTTCCAATAGCAGGGTCAAAACCTTCATATCGATAATATAATACATTCCACACATCTGCTTTTACTTTGACATCTGTATTTTTTACAATATTACTATTATCAGTTCTCATAGTAATTTTGCCATTCCAAATCCATAATTCTAAAAATCTAGGTTCCAGACCAAATGATAATAAAGGATAGCTGAAAGCTTTGTTAGGATCTTCCATCACTTTAAATCTTATGGCTCCTGAGAAATAGTACTGGTGAGCTAATCCTCCTTTGTTAGAATTAATTAATTGGACTCTATTTTTTACTGCATCTTGTGAATCTATATTCTCGCCAATTATTAGTCCTTGATCATCATAAGTAAATCCAACGCCATTAATAACCCAATCTTCACTTCTCCCTGGTACATTCATACTTACACTGTTTTTCCCAGTTTGATCAAAATCCCAAAAACCAATAGTTCCTCCGTATGTATCATCTGGTGCAATAGGACTTGGTTGTAATATTTCCGTTGGATTCGTTGGATCATCATCTTTACTACATCCAACAAAAACAATTGCAGTTAACAAGTATAAACTTACTGCTAACATTTTCTTTTTATTCATCTTATCTAAATTTTAAAACTTCGCAATATAGATGTTTTAAGTATGCGAATCAAGAGTTGAAAAATGAATTATTATTGTCGCACCTCTTTACCTTGTAGGGTAGGCTGTGCAAAATATTTAAATTTTTCCTTTCAAAATCAACAATTTGATTATTCATATATTGCAATCAATGAAAGATTTACAGAAAAAGAAACTAACGATTTTCAATGAAAAGTGATGGGTGTTTACGATTTTGA
>JAOARS010000294.1 GCA_025210415.1 Marinifilum sp.
GCTTTAAAAGAGTCTTATTCCATTAAGGAGTGAGACTCTTTTTTTTTGTAGTAAAATCAGCAAACAAACCATCCAATCCCAAGGTTCCTGAGCGGAGCCGAAGGGCAAAAAATTATATCGATCTACTGAATAGGAGAAATTAAAATAGTGTAGAGATTTTTTATATGTTTTAACTTGTGCTAATCAGTATTGAAAGCTTTAGAACTTTTCCACTTAACCTGAATTTAGATTCATTAACTCACACTTAAGGTTTTTTAACCTATATTTTCAATCAATCTGTTTAAGTTCATCTTAGTTTAACTATCTTTGTACGCTATGAAACAATATTTCATAATATTAGCTCTTGTATTTGGATTTTCAGTAATTTCTTTTGCTCAAAGAGAATTAACAGAAAATGGTTTTGGATCTGATGGCAAACCTATTGGTCAACAACAAAAGAAGGATAATTCTGGAATGTTGGATAGTCTTGGATATGATGTTGAATCGGTTATTAAGACTTGGAAGCTTACTGATATGAATTCAGCAGTTGTTCCATTCAAGCTGGACACGATATTAGGAGAAATACAAAATTACAATCCGATTTATCAAGCGAGTATTTCAAATTCTTACCTAGGGAATCTTGGATCAGCATATCAAAGTAATATCTATATTGATCGTGTTAATGATGAAGGCTTTCTATTTTTTAATCCTTACAGAGCTTATATGACCAAGCCTGAGGATATCTTATATTTTAATACAACTACACCTTATACCCGATTATTTTATGAAACAGGTGGCCCTAAAGGGCAATCAGAAAATTTACTAAGAGTATTACAAACTCAAAATATTACTCCTCATTGGAATGTTGGGATCAATTACGATTTGATATCGAGCGATGGGCAATATCAGAATCAGAAAACAAAGTTGTACGATTTTACTATTTTCTCAAGCTATAAAAAGACCAATTATAGTATGAATATGGTTCTTAACATGAATCGTATGAGTGCCGAAGAAAATGGAGGTGTGATTAGGGATTCATTAATAACGGATACTGACGAAGAATCTGAGAATATACAGGTGAATTTAACAGAGGGGAGATCAAAGTTGACAAATTTTAATTTGTTCATGAATCATTCCTATGGCATTGGCAAAGAAAAAGAAATAGTTGTTGAGGAAGATACTACTTATTCCTACGCTATAGATTTAATGTATACTTTGAATTATGAGAAAAACAGTTGGCAATTTAAGGATGAGAATTTAAATAAGGAATTTTATTCTGAAATTATTTTGGATCAAAACTCAACTTTTGATAAGGTTGAACAATCATCTATTAAAAATACTTTTCAGATTGTTTTTAATGAAAATGAAAATAAATGGATTCGTTTGGGTGCCAGATTTGGAATTGAAAGCGAATTTTTGAAATATAACTTAAGAAGAAATGTATCTCAATATGCTTGGCAACAAAAGGATGAAAATATTCATAACAATCAACTTGTTGCCAGTTTATTTAGCTTATCGGGTAAATCTTTGAATTGGAAAGCTGTTGGAAAATATGTGTTCGAGGGATACCGTCAGAATGATTTTGAATTGGATTATCAAATGATAAAATGGATTGGTGGTAAGGATTCGGGACATGGATTTAAGCTTTTTGGAAGATTGGAATCAGCTACTCCAAATTTTGTAATGGAGGAGTATTACGGAAACCACCAACAATGGAATTTAAATCTTGATAAAAGTACTGAATTGCGTATTGGAGGCGAATATTTTAATAAGAAATATAGATTTAAAATTGGTGCAAATGTCAGTCAAATAGATAATTACACTTATTTTGGTTTAAATGCAACTCCTGAGCAAGCAAGTGGTGGAATTAACGTTTTAACCGGATATTTGCAGAAAAACTTTAAGTTGGGGAACTTTTATCTAAACCAAAGCTTGGTTGGTCAAAATAGTTCGAATGAAAAGCTTTTACCTCTTCCAACTTTATCAATCTATAGCAATAACTATTATAAAAATGATTTTTTTGATGGTGCATTAGGCTTACAAACTGGTGTGTCGGTACATTATAACACAAATTTTTACGCTCCAAATTATATGCCTGCAACAGGTCAGTTCTTTTTGCAGAACCAAAAGGAACTTGGGGATTATCCTAAGGTTAATGTGTACTTTAATTTTAGAATTAAAAGAACACGTTTTTTTATCATGTATGAGCATGCAAACGCTTCTATTGGTAGTAAAAATTATTTTTCAGCACTTCATTACCCAATCAATCCGTCAATGTTGAAATACGGATTAATCTGGACTTTTTATAATTAAAAATTCTTAAAGATAACCAAGAACGTAAATCAAATTTTTCTTGGTTCGACACCTGTTTATTTCTAATTTAATATTAGGAAGAGAAAACTATATGCCACAAGTAAAATACATAAAGCTACTTATACCTTTGATTTTTATGGTATTCTTGCAGACTTGTAATCAGCAGCGGAAGTTGGTGCAATTGCAAATGCAAGAGAAACCTGTAATGGAATTGAAGCATGTAAAGCTACGTGGGAAATTAAGAGTAATAACAGATTATAATTCTACCAATTACTTTATTTACAAAGGTAGAACTATGGGGTTTCAATATGAAATGCTTAAAGCTTTAGCTAAACATTTAGATGTAAAGCTTGAACTAAGTGTAAATAATGACCTGGTTTCTTCTTTCGACGCTTTGGAATGTGGCGATGTTGATTTATTGGGTATGAATTTGACTGTTACTAACGATAGGGTAGATAAATTTAACTTTACTGTTTCTCATAGTCAATCGCGCCAGGTATTGATTCAAATTAACGATTCTATTCGCCCTGTTGGATATGTGAGTGAAAAATCTCAACTGTTTGGTAAACAAATTCACGTGCCTAAAGGATCTTCATTCGAAGAGCGATTGCATAGAATATCAAATACGAGAAATGATGATATTGATATTGTTCCTGTTGATCAGATTGAAGTAGAGGAATTAATTTCTAAAGTAGCAAATAGAGAAATTTCCTATACAATTGCCGATGAAAATGTTGCTTTGGTAAATCAAACTTATTATCCAAATATTGATATCCAAACCCATTTAAGCGAACCACAAAACTTGGCCTGGGCTTTGCGTAAGGGAACCGATCAGTTGACAAAGGATATCAACATGTGGTTGATTGATTTCCAAAAAACAAGAGAATATCGAATGATTTACAGGAGGTATTTTAAAAGTAGTAGGATTGAAGAGATGTTGCAAAGTGAATATTTTACCTTAAAGAGCGGTAAAATATCAGAATATGACGATTTGTTAAAGAAGCATGCAAAGGTGATCGATTGGGACTGGAGATTGTTATCAGCTCTTGTTTACCAGGAATCTAATTTTGATCCTAAGGCTCGTTCATGGGTAGGTGCTTTTGGATTGATGCAGCTAATGCCCGAAACCGCTTACAGGTATGATGTGGATACCCTTTCTTCGGCACAAGAGAATGTGGAGGCAGGTGTAAAGCATTTGAAATACCTGGAGGCCAAGCTCGATAAAACCCTTACAGATAAAACGGATAAGCTGGAGTTTCTACTGGCGTCCTATAATGTGGGTTTGGGTCATATTCTCGATGCCCGTAGGTTGGCACAAAAGAATGGTAAAAATCCAGATCAATGGAAGGGTAGTGTAGATTATTATCTTTTAAATAAAGCGAAACCAGAATTCTTTAATGATCCGGTTGTGAAATATGGTTATTGCCGTGGCCAGGAACCTTATTGGTATGTAATTAAAATTCTTGATCGATACAAGCACTATAAAAATATGGCTTTAACGGATCAAATCAGCTCTTAAAAACAACTCTCGCAGTTCAGATAAAATCATTGCAGTAGCTCCCCATATTTTGTGTCCTTTGGCATCGAAGTATGGGGCATTAATGGTAAGGTTATTTTTTGTAAAGCTAAATTCAGAAATGTTTTTGGTAGATAGAAGTTGCTGAACAGGCATTTCAATTACCTCCTCCACTTCGAAAGGATTCATTTTAAATTCAGGACAGTGTTTGCAATATCCTAAAACAGGAAGAACCATAAAGTCGCTTACCGGAATATAAAGTTCGGTTAAGAATCCTAATATTTTAATTTTTTTACAATCAACACCCAATTCTTCGTTTGTTTCGCGAATGGCAGTAACAGTTCTGTTTGAATCACTTTCTTCGTATTTTCCACCAGGTAAACTAATTTGTCCGCTATGGCTTGTGTTGCCTGAGGTTCTTTTGATGAAAGGAAGATGTAACTGACCATTTTTAAGATAGAACAATAACAATACACTACTATCTTTTGCAATAGAAGGATCACTTTTTTTTAGAGCATGTTTACGAATTGAGGGCGACATTAATTTTTGGGCTTCAAATCCGGGAAGCCCTTTATTAAGTTCTTCGTTTAATTGTCTGATGAATTCTTCTAAATCAAAAGTAGTATCTAATAAACTCATAAATTTTCTTTTCAAAATCTTACCTAAAGATAGAAATAAAGTTACCCTGTAATACCATTTCTAATTTAAATTTTTACACTGGTATAAGATCAAAAAATATCGATTTTAATAAAAAACCCGGTTGATAACCGGGTTGTAAACTATTTTCTAAAATTCTTAACAAACTGTTCTACTTCAGGTACACCTCCCTGGTAAAGCAAATATCCATTGTATGGTTCTCGCTTTGTAATTTCATCGTTAATTGGAGTTTGCATTAAATCAATCACCTCATTTCTATCGGTTGTTTGACCCAATGCCCAGCCCAATTTAATATAGGCTGCCTCAGGTAGCATATTGTCTAACGGAACAACACCCATGGCCATTAAATCTCTACCAGTATCATAAACAAACATATGGGTATATCCCCAAAGTGTTTGAACTGTCATAAACACATGAACTCCTTTTTCAACAGCACGCTTTAATGCCGGATATACTGGTTTATTAACGTGTCCAAGTCCTGTTCCGGCAATAATAATTCCTTTATATCCACAATCAACCAAAGCATCAACTACATCGGGTTGCATGTTAGGATAGTAATATAGAATTGTTACTTTCTCTTCGAAATATGGTAAAATTTTGACATTCTTATCTTTGCGTCGGTGGTTGTATTTTTTCTTGATTGCTTCAACACCTTTTCTGGTTACGGTAGCTAAAGGAGTATCTCCAAGCGTTCTAAAGGTTGAACGGTAGCTTGAGTGCATTTTACGTACTCTTGTACCTCTGTGAAGAAAACCATACTCATCGGAAGTTGGGCCAAACATACAAACCATTACTTCTGCAATATCACCATGACCAGCCGCAATTGCCGAATGCATCAGGTTTAGTGCAGCATCGGATGATGGACGATCTGACGACCGTTGGGAACCAACCAGCACAACGGGAACAGGTAAGTTCTGAACCATATAAGTAAGTGCAGCAGCAGTATGATGTAAAGTATCGGTACCATGTGCAATAATAATTCCATCAACACCATTCTCTATTTCTTTGCCTATTGCAACAGCTAAAGAGATGTATTGTTTTGGTCCCATGTTCTCACTAAATACTGCAAAAACCTTCTCTGTTGTTAAGTTACAGATATCAGCCAATTCGGGAACCGATCCGTACAGTTCACCTGGCGAAAATGCAGGAATAACGGCACCTGTTCGATAATCGAGGCGAGAAGCAATGGTTCCACCAGTACCAAATAGTTTTACTTTTGGCTGGCCTTCGGTATAAGGAAATTCTTTTTCGGGAACTTTATAGTTGGCTTTTTTGTAGCCTGTTTCCTTCATTTCCTTTATGGTTGTTACATTAATTCCAATGTTGTAACCAGTATCTATTTTTAATACAATGTGTTGATCGTCGTCATTTTCAGCTCGTGGCAATATTGTACCATCAAACTCTCCCCTGGTTGTTACAATATGGGTTTTGCCCCATACACGTACATTATATTTTTTGAGGGTTTCCAGCGCATCACCCTTATATCCTTGAAAAAGATCTTCCATTATTGTAATCGTTTATCGATGATTTGTCTTAAATCTCTTAACTCAATATTTCCAATAGCTTGCTTATGCAGTTGTCCCATAATCCAGTTTGCAGCTTCATCTTTATCATCAGTTTTGTTGATATCGCGAAATTTCTCAGCTAAAAAATCTATTGGTGCTGCCAGTTCATCTAAGCTTTTCTTTTTAAATTTTAAAGCTGTTAGCATGGAGTTGAATTCCATGCTTGGATGTTGATACAATATTGGAAGCAGGTATTTTGCAATATTAATATGCAAATCTTTTTCGTGTATAAATTTAAATAGTCCGATTAATTTTCTGTAACTAAAATCGGTATGAGCCTTTTGTTTTCCTATAATATTCTTATAAGTATGTCCAAAGAAAATTGCTACATGTTTTGGATCGAATTTAAAACGCTTGCAAATTTCTTCAATTACAGGGAAAATATTCTTACTCAGAATAAAATGATAAGTATCCTCTGGTACTCCCCATTTGCTTAATAATTCTATTCTTTCCGAAATATCTTGAGGTAAATTTTTCCCTAATTTTTCAATGTACTCATCAGATAATGGAATTGGACAGGAATCAGTATCGGGATACATCCTATCGGCACCAGGCAGAACTCTTTCGAATATTGTTGTTCCGTCAGCTAATGATTTTCGGGTTTCGTTAGGAACGCCATCAAAAATCATTTCGCAACGTTCAATTACTGTTTCAATAGCCGTTTCCATGTCTTCTTCAGGTCCCCAAATAATAATTTGTGCATCGTTATTTTTAGCACTTAATTTGGTGCGAATTGTGGCAAAATCATGATCGGAAATTACCAAATTTTCTTGTTCGGAATGTACCATGTTTGGTTTTTCGATACATGCAATCACTTTAAGTCTTTGCGAAATTTCATCAGCAAATATCTGTTCAGGTTGGGTAAAGTGAGACATTAAACCTTTAAAATCAGGAATGTTTAGTGCAATAATTTTGTGTTTTTTCTCTTTGCACTCAACCAACGGAAGATAGGTAAACTTAAATTCATGCGGATCTAATTCAATATGGTTTGCTTGCCACTTTTCTTTATTGGTACGCTCCAATAATAATTTGCGAATATGTAGTAAAGCCCATTGTCTAAACGCCTCGTTGTGCGATAATTCAGGAATCCATTTGTTGTGAGCAACACCTTTTATTTCAACTCTGGAACCGCCACGACAGCTTACATTTACATCTTCTCGTCCGGCTCCCATTCCTGTTCGTACCAAACCAGTACTTCTGTTTAAGAAGCGAATGTATTCCGCAGCTTCTCGTAATTCATCAGGTGTAATTAGCTCAGGAGCAGTAACAGTTTCAATTAGAGGCATGCCCAATCTATCGGTTTTGTACCATCTTTCATGACCAACATCGGCAATTTCTCTGCACGAATCTTCTTCTATACTAAGTTGTATCAGGTTAACCTTTTTCTTTCGAAGTTGGATATGGCCATTAACACCTAAAATTGCAGTTCGTTGAAATCCTGTTGGAATACTGCCATCCAGATATTGTTTGCGAGTAATGTGAACCTCTCCTACTATATTTAATTTGCTTAATAAAGATATTTTAAGAGCAATTTCCAGAGCTTCAGGATTGATTTTAAACGGAGGAGTGTCATCAACCTCGTAGGTACAAGCTGTTTCGTTGTTAATTCGATAAATAATGTTCTTACGGGTTTTAAATTCCATAAGAGCTGTTCCGTCGTATCCACCTAATTCGCTCATAGCAGGCCGCATGTGGCGAATTACTTCAGCATCGTAGTCTCCATTTTCCTGAAAAACGCCGCAAGGGCAATGACAAAACAACTTTTCTTTTGTGGCAAGTTGTTGATGAACTTCTAAACCCGACTTAAATCCAATTCTACGATAATCTTCAGGCGTAGCAAGCCTTCTGTCTACATAGCCAATTTGTTGTCGGGTGAGTTCATAGTTTTTTTTGGGTGTAATTTTAGTACTCATTTCGGATTAAATTAGTAACTCCAAAAAATACATATTATTCAAGTTACAAGAAATGATAAATGACAGGTTTAGGTTCTAAAAATCAAAGAAATTAAGGCATGAATGGCAGCCTGATTTTGTAACCTTTATTCTGGATGTCTTCGCGAATTTTTTTTCTAACTTCTTGTCCCCAAATGATACCAACCTGCATGCTTTCCGCAGTGATATTGGGAATTTTCCGGGCAATTCTTTTTCCTGCATCCGATTCGAAAAATGCAATCATGGCTTTTACATCTTCGTGTGCTAAATTTTTTCTGTAAATAGGCACAATCATGTTATACAAATCTTCAAACGAAGTTTTTAAGAATTCTTCTTCGGCTTTCTCCCAATAACTTGAAGGAACATCAGATTCTTGTGATTTGAAATGTTCAATCATTGCCTTAATTGACTGTTTAAAGCTATTGGCAGAACCATTAACTTGAAAGAGATGTTTTACATCCCTTGCATATTCATTATTTAAGATATTGTTATTGGCAAAACAGGTAGTTGCGGCAAATAACAACAATAAAAGTAGTTTAACCCCTATGCTTTTCATTGTTTTATGTTTTAGTAGATATTTTATTGTTTCAAAGTTAAGTATTTTAAAATTTCGTTTGTAATCTCTTTTCGTTTTCTGGATTCATCTGATGAATTGATATCCATATTAAGAGCAAAAAAGTAAACATTATCTTTATTTTCCAGATAACCAATATACCAACCAATTTGTTGTTCAACACGAGCTGCCCATCCTGTTTTTGCTCTAATCGTGTAATTATCCGATTGTTCAACAAGTAAAATCTTTTTTACAGTTTCCTGATTTTTCTTTTGAAATGGCAATTGATTCAAATAAAGTCGTTTTAGGAAATCAATTTGCTGATTAGGTGTAATTCGAATTTCTCCATTCAGCCAAAAGTAATCGATTTTTCCACCAATATTTTTATTTCCATAATCGGATTTTTTAACCCAATAACTCATTCTCTCTTTGCCAATTCGTTTTGCCAACTCTTGATACAACCAAACAACAGAATTTTTAATTCCAGATGCCAAATTATGATCCTGATTCCATGATTTTACAAATCGTTCCTTTCCATCCCATTTAATGATTTCCTTTTCATTTTTAATTACTTCTGTTTCCAATGCAATTATCGAATTAATGATTTTAAAAGTAGATGCAGGAAGAAATGCAGAATCTAATCGTGCCGGATGATGGCTTAATGATATGTTGTTTTTAAAATCATGAACGATAAAACATCCATTAACATTTTCTCTTTCAAAAATTTTTTGAAGATCTTTTGTGGAATATTGATCAAGAATTGACTTTTCTTGACTGTTACAAGCCAAAAAGAATAATGAAATGGAGAGAAATATAAGTTTTTTCATCAGGTTCATGTTTTTAATCTATAATCTTGTTTTTTGTAAATGAACCAAAACAGAATAATACAAACTGTACAAAGAATACTTGCAAGCAATGAACCTTCAAAACCAAATTGACCGCCTGTAAGCAATTCGTTACCTGTTATGGTTTGAGAAATTAAGGTATCGGTATTTGTACCACTAACTTCGAAACCAAAAATTGGTCCTTGAAAAAAGTTCCAGCTAAAATGAAGAGCCAGAGGAAACCATAAGTTTTTAGTGAAAATATAGCCTATTCCTAACAAAATTCCGGCAAGGAAAATATTGGTTGCACCAAGAAAAGAAACATTTGGATTGAGTAAATGCAGCGCTGTAAAGATTAATGAAGAAAACACCAATGCAAGATATCGATTCATTGAATCCATAAAGTTTGGAAGAATATAGCCGCGTACAAATACTTCTTCGTTTACAGAAACAAGAATAAATAGAAATACAGACTGCAAGAGACTAAGCAATGCAAAATTAACGGAATCAATGGTTAGATTACCATTTACCTGAAGAATAAGAGTACCAAGGCCCATCATCACGATACCGGCAAGAAGCCCGTAAATGATATCTTTCGCTCTGTTCTCTAACGAAAATCCCAAGTCAATGAATCTTTTTCGATCAATGAACTTCGTAAATATCCAAACTATAAATAAGGTGCCAAGAGTTCCAGCAAATTGTCCTGTTAACATTATTCCACTTGACATGTTAATGTTTTGAAGATTAGCAATGTCAAGTTGGCCAGTAGCAGCTGCATGAATAATAATTCCGATTGTCTGAAAAATTCCAGATACAATAAAAAAAGGAATAATAATTAGAATTGCACGTAACCATCCTTGTTTGATAGCTGGTTTTGAGTTCATTTGGTTCATAATTGTATAGGATTTATTGAGTTGGTTAAAATTAACAGAATAATTTTAAACATATTAACCTGATTTCGATTAAAAATATCTATCACAGAACATCAGATTTATTTAAGATTTGCTTTAAAAAATCTGAAAGAATATCGGGATCTTTTGAAGGTTTTTTAAAGTGAAGATTGAATGGTGATGATTTTTTCAAAGAATTTGCCTGCTTTTGGCATAAATTTCCTCAAATTCCCTCGAAATATCCCGATATTCCTTCGAAAATTTGAGAAAATTTCTACTCAAAATCAGTGCAAACTGTGACAATATTTTTAATCGAATTCAGGTTATTAGCTTCTACTTAAGGAATGCATTTTATCTGAAACAATAATCAGGTGAAAATTGAAATACGGTAATTCCTGAATATCATTAATTATCTCATACCTTAATAATTTGATAAGAATATTATCAATGTTTGTGTTTAAGTTGATAGATACTCTCTTTGAACCATCAATTGCACTGTCACTCTTGTTAATGTTATCCTTATACCTGGTAAAAGTATTGTGAGGCCTGCCGAATGCGTAATCATATCTCCCATATGCGTCGTGAGACCTGAGAAATGCAAGCTAATTCCTGCCAAGTGTATTGCACTTATTAACAATGAGCGTGCGGTTATCAACATTGAGCGTGCAAATGACAGGTCTTACGATGCAGGTGACAGGTCTTACGATGCAGTTATCAACATTGATGCTGCAAATATTAACGTTGAGCCTGCACTTGATAGGTCTCACGATGCAGATAGCAGGTTAGACGGTGCACTTATTAACATTGAGGGAAACATTGGCAGGTCTCATGACAACAATGCTAACTCTGACAATGAAAATAGTACTTTGATGCTGCTTTAAACTGTGAGCAGTGGCGGCAGAAAATAAAAAAGCTTGCTCCATATTTAAAGCAAGCTCATTTTTAATTGTATGAATCGTAACTATACGATTCCTTGTGCAATCATGGCATTGGCAACTTTAACAAATCCACCAATATTTGCACCGTTTACGTAATTTACAAAACCATTGGAAGTTTTTCCATATTTAACACATGTAATATGAATGTCTTTCATAATGCGTTTTAAATGATTGTCAACTTCTTCGCGAGTCCAACTTATTCGCATTGCATTTTGCGACATTTCCAGTCCTGAAACAGCAACTCCACCAGCATTTGCAGCTTTACCCGGGCCAAACAGAATTTCATTTTCAAGGTATACTTCAATTGCTTCAGGAGTAGAAGGCATATTGGCTCCTTCTGAAACGCAAATACAGCCATTCTCGATAAGAGTTTTTGCTTCATCTTCATTAATCTCATTCTGGGTTGCACTTGGCAGGGCAACATCACATTTAACACCCCAAGGCCTTTCGCCAGGGAAATAACTTACGTTGTATTTTTTAGCATACTCTTCAATTCTACCGCGTTTTATGTTTTTTAAGCGCATTACGTAAGTTAGTTTTTCTTCATCAATTCCATTCGGATCGTAAATAAATCCCGAGGAATCGGAAAGTGTAACAACTTTACCACCAAGTTCATTCACCTTTTCTACAGTGAATTGGGCTACGTTTCCAGATCCGGAAACGGTAACAATTTTACCTTTTAAGCTGTCGTCTTTGGCGTTAAGCATTTCTTCGGCAAAGTAAACATTACCATAACCAGTAGCTTCCGGACGAATTAAACTTCCTCCCCACTCTGCTCCTTTACCAGTAAGAACGCCTGTAAATTCGTTGCGCAGTCGCTTATACTGCCCAAACATGAAACCAATTTCGCGGCCACCAACTCCAATATCTCCGGCAGGAACATCGGTATCTGGCCCAATGTGTTTCGATAATTCTGTCATAAAACTTTGGCAGAAGCGCATTACCTCTCCATCGGATTTTTGTTTAGGATCGAAATCCGACCCTCCTTTACCACCACCCATTGGCAGTGTAGTTAAACTGTTTTTAAATACTTGCTCGAAAGCTAAAAACTTAAGAATACCCAGATTTACTGTAGGGTGAAAGCGAAGGCCTCCTTTATAGGGCCCAATTGCGCTATTCATTTCTACACGATACCCGCGGTTAACCTGAATTTCTCCTTTGTCATCAACCCAAGGTACTCTGAAAATAATTACTCTTTCGGGCTCCGAGATGCGCTCTAAAATTTTAGCTGTTTTGTACTTAGGATTTTCCTCCAGAAATGGAACTAAAGATTCTACCACTTCGTGAACTGCCTGATGGAATTCTATTTCCCCTGGTGTTCTGTTAATCAAATTATCCATAAATTCCTTACTGGATGGGACTTTGAACATGGTTGTCATGATACAAATTGTTTAAGTTAGACATGATTTATTTTGGGTGTAATATACTAGCAGCCTTTTGGATAACTGCTTGCTTTATTAAAGGTATGAAAGAATTCATTCAAGGTCAAGCTGTTAGAATTCGTTTAAATTGATTAAATTTAGAATAGCCCATAATTAGTGCTTAAGAATTAGATTTTAGCACTTAATTTTTATTGTATCTATGTAAGCCCTAAAGCTATGAATTCAGAATCTGATAAAAATCAAGGAATTAACAGGATTATTGCGGAGAATATTGAAAGATTGAAAGAACTGGCCGCAATCAATCAAACTACTGGAATTATAAAAGAAGGGAAATCTATTGAAGATACCTTGCAGCAAATTTGTTTTATACTTCCAAAAGCATGGCAATATCCTGAATTTACAGTAGCTAGAATCATTTTTGATGGTAATGAGTACCTGAGTTCTGGTTTTCGGTTATCGCAATGGACAATGACTCAGGAATTCATGACCATTGATAATAAAAGCGGAAGAATAGAAATTTGTTACGTAAAAAAATTCCAAAACCTTGATGAAGGCCCTTTCTTAAAAGAAGAAAGGCATCTGATTGAGAATCTTGCTAATATTATAGTGGGATACATTAATAGTGAAACCGGAAAGCAACTTCTTTCGCAGGTTAAACTAAAAGGTGAGGAAAAGAAAGAAATTATAGGCCCTTATGTACCTGTTACCAACCGTAAATTGCTGCAAAACTTTCTGAATAAAAACAATGCCGACCGAGATATTTACCACGATTTAATGCCTTTTAAGGTGAAAGAAATTTTGTTGGTTGCCAACTTGTACGATGCATATTGTATTGAACGTGAAGGACGATTTGCCGAGCAAATTTCCGGTGAATATCAGCAATTGAATTTAACATCAATGCCTCGTGTAACAGGAGTTTCTACTTTGGAGGAAACCATGGAACAGTTGCACAGTAAGCATTTCGATATGATTATCCTGATGGTTGGTGTGGACAAGAAAACACCTATAAAATATAGTGAGAAGATAAAAAGTGAGTTTCCGTACATCTCTATTTTCCTTCTTTTAAACAACGATGCTGATATTGCCCTTTTTGAAGAGCAAAGAACTGAACTGAAAACGGTTGATAAAATATTTGTTTGGAATGGAGAATCGCAGGTGTTTTTTGCAATGATTAAATCGTTGGAAGATAAAGTAAATGTTGATAACGATACAAAGATTGGCCTTTCGAGAGTGATATTGCTGGTGGAAGATTCTGCCAAATATTATTCAAGATACATGCCCATGCTTTATCAGAGTGTGTTGGCGCAAACACAACGCATTATTGATGATGTTAGTACCGATGCACAATATAAAATTCTTCGTTTAAGGGCTCGGCCTAAAATTTTGCTTGCTTCCAATTACGAAGAAGCAATGAATATCTACTATAAGTTTAAAGAGTATTTGTTGTGCTTAATATCTGATGTGAAATTTACCAAAGAGGGTGTTTTCGAAGAAGATGCCGGGATACAATTGGTAAAGGAGATTAAAGATGAATATCCAAACCTGCCTGTAATTCTTCAATCGTCGGATGTTACCAATGCGGCTTATGCCTTTAATCTAAAATGTAGTTTTATCAATAAAAATTCAGAAACACTGCGTCATGATATCCGATTGTTTATCCGTCAGTTTTTAGGATTTGGTGATTTTGTATATAAAGATGCAGATGGTAATGAAATTGCAACTGCAAAATCTCTGAAAGAGTTTGAAGAGTATCTGTACCATATCCCTGCAGAATCTTTGGTTTATCATGCCAATAAAAATCATTTTTCATTGTGGTTAATGGCACGAGGAGAAATTCGTATCGCAAAAATGATTGCTCCTTATAACATCAGCGATTTTAAATCGGCCGAAGATGTTCGCGATTACCTGATTAATGTAATTCAGAATTACAGAAATGAAAAGAATAAAGGAAAAGTAGTTGAGTTTAATACTGATCAGGTTTTAAATGCCAATAACATTGTAACACTTTCAACAGGATCTTTGGGAGGAAAAGGAAGAGGTTTGGCATTTATAAACTCTATGCTTTTTAATCTTGAATTAAGCAGATATATTAAGGACATTAATATAAAAGCTCCAATGACTGCCGTAATTGGTGTTGATGAATATGAATCTTTCATCGATAGAAATAATCTTTTAGATAGAACGAAAGATTTACCCGATTTTAAAGAAGTTCAGCGTCTGTTTCTAACTTCGGATCTTACCATTCGTTTGGTACAGAAAATAAGAGTAATGCTTATGAATTTTGATCAACCGCTGGCAATTCGTTCTTCAGGATTATTCGAAGATTCTTTGCTGCAACCTGTGGCAGGAGTGTTTCAAACTTATCTTGTTCCCAATAATCATCCTGATTTAAACGAACGGGTTAAGCAAGTTACCAATGCCATTAAATTGGTTTATGCTTCTATTTTTTCGGAAGAATCGCGCGCTAATGTTCAGGCACTGAACTACAAGCTTGAAGAAGAAAAAATGGCTGTTGTTATTCAGGAAGTGGTTGGAAATCGATATGAAGATACTTTTTATCCGCATATTTCGGGTGTAGCTCAATCATATAATTATTATCCTTACGGCCACATGAAACCAGAAGAAGGTTATGCTGTAATTGCAGTAGGTTTGGGTAAATATGTTGTTGATGGTGAAAAGGCTTGTAGATTTTCGCCTGTATTTCCAACCATTGAGAACAATTCGCCAAAAGATCAGTTTAAAAATTCGCAGGTTGAATTCTATGCTGTTGACTTAAAGAAGAAAAATGTTGATTTATTGGAGGGAGAAACTGCTGGATTAATTCGATTAGAGATTGATGATGCAGAGGAACATGGAAATCTTAATCATTGTGCATCGGTTTACAACTCGGTTAATGATACAATAAGCCCTGGTTTGGATACTTATGGCCCACGAATAGTGAACTTTGCCAATATTTTAAAATACGATTACATACCATTGGCTAAAACAATTGAATTGGTTTTGGATATTGTAAAAGAAGCTATGGGATCGCCTATTGAAATTGAATTTGCAGTTGATCTTACAAAAGACAAAGATGGAAGAGCATCTTTTTATCTGTTACAAATTAAACCATTAATAGGTAATGTAGATGATTATAGTGTAGACTTGGAACAGGTTGATCGTAAAAAACTAATGTTACTTTCTGAAATGAGTATGGGGAATGGTTTGGTTGAAAATGTGTATGATGTAATTTATGTTGCCCCGGAATTGTTTAAAAAAGAAATAACCTTGGAAATAGCCTCTGTTTTATCTTCGGTTAACGAGAAAATGAGAATGCAAAATAAGAATTATGTGCTGATAGGGCCGGGAAGATGGGGAACCAGAGACAGATGGATTGGTATTCCTGTAAAATGGAACGACATTTCGAATGCAAAATTGATAGTAGAAACCAGTTTTGCAGATTATCCGTTAGAGGCTTCTTCAGGTTCTCATTTCTTCCACAATGTAACCTCAATGAATATCGGATATTGCTCAGTCCATCATCATTCCGATACTTCTTTTGTTGATTATGAATTATTAGAAAAACAGAATCTTATTGCAGAATATGGCGCAGTAAAACATGTTAGGTTTAAAAAACCTTTAACCATTAAAATGGATGGGAAAAAGAGACTGGCTGTTGCCAGTTGGGAAAAATAAATTGGTTCGATATGATTTTTAGTGAGTGAATAATAGTACTTATAGCTTTTAACTTTATTCCTTTTATCCACTAAAATCACATAGTACCAATAAATTAATCGAACCTGATAGCCTTTGCAGGACTTATTTTGGTAATTAAATATGATGGAACCAACAACATTGAAACAGTTGCAATTAAACTACCGATGTTTAATAAAACCAAATGACTAATTTTTAGATTGATTGGTACTGTATCTACGTAATAATTTGCAGAATCGAGAGGAACGATTTTAAAGTAGTATTGAAAAAGGCAAATGCTGATTCCAATTACATTTCCCCAAAACATTCCTTTCCCAATAATCATACTTGCCTGGTAAAGAAAAACTTTTCGTATTGACCAGTTTGCAGTACCCAATGCTTTCAGAATGCCAATCATGCTGGTCTTTTCCAGAATAATAATTAACAAGCCGGAAATCATGTTGATACCTGCAACAAGTATCATAAGCGAAAGAATGATCCAAACATTGATATCGAGCATTTCGAGCCAAGCAAATATTTGAGGATATTTTCGATCAATGCTTCTTACTTTTACACTTCCACCATCTTGAGTAAACGAACTTGCCGTGCTTTGTTTCACCAAATAAGAAAGCTCTGCAATTTGATCGAAATCATCAATAAAAACTTCGTATCCGCTAACCTGGTTTTCTTCCCAATCGTTCAACTTTTGGATGTGGCGCATATCGCAAATCAGGAATAGTTTGTCGAACTCTTCCATTCCGGTATTGTAAATGCCCGAAATAACAAACCTTCGTTCGCGTGGAGGTTGTTGAATAAAGTAAACCGATATTTTATCGCCAACTTTAACTTGCAGTAGCTTCGAAAGCTTTTCTGAGATTAGAATTTTATTGCTTTTCTTTTCTTCCAAACGGAATATTTCACCATCAACTAAATTTTGGCTAAAAAAATTCCAGTCGTAATCCTTGCCAATACCATTTAAAACAATTCCCTGTATCTCCGATTTGGTTTTCAGGATGCCAGGTTTTGTGGCAAATGCTTGAATGTGTCTAATGCCATAAATCTGTTGAATCAGATTGGTATCGATAATGCTTTTATCAATTGGCTGAGTTTCGAAAGAAGAGTTGTTGTCGTAATTGGTAATCTGAATATGAGATCCAAACCCGGTTACTTTGTTGATGATTTCCGATTTAAAACCAGTAACAATTGCTACAGCTAAAATCATAACACTTATGCCGAGCGAAATGCTAATTTTGGCAATCTTCATTATAGGGTGCGACATTTTTTTTTCACCCTTTTCACCAGTGGTAATCTTTTTAGCTATGAATAATTCCAGATTCAAAATGACATTCTTTTTGTTAAGATTAACGCAAAAGTAGTAAATTCATGTGATTATAATTTGTTTTTGATTGCCTTATGGAACTCGATATGAATTTTTATCCCTTTTGGCTTTGCACATTAGAGTAGAAATTCAGGTTTATTTCATTATATCAAAAATCGAAAAGAGAAATATCGTGAGAAATTATTTGTTTGCAATTCTGATTTGTTTCCTATCTGTAAATTCATCTTGTACGGCACAAACTGATATGAAAGTGATTCCTGCTGCCGAAAGAGAGCAACTTTATTTACCACTCCTGAAAGGAAAGTCGGTTGGAGTAGTAGGAAACCAATCGTCATTAGTGGGAAATCAGCATTTGGTTGATTTTTTGGATTCAAAGAATATCAAAATTCAAAGAATATTTAGCCCTGAGCATGGGTTTCGTGGAAATGCTGATGCCGGAGAAAAAATAAAGAACAGCAAAGATGTAAAAACAGGAATACCTATTGTTTCGCTGTATGGAAAGCATTTTAAACCAAGTGCAGAAGAGGTTAGTGATATTGATGTGATGATTTTTGACATTCAGGATGTTGGCATTCGCTTTTACACCTATATATCAACACTGCATTATGTGATGGAAATTTGTGCCGAAGAAAATATTCCTTTAATCGTTTTAGACAGGCCAAACCCTAATGCTCATTATATAGATGGTCCGGTTTTAGACGAAAAATACTCATCTTTTGTTGGTATGCATCCTGTACCTGTGGTTTATGGATTAACCATTGGCGAATATGCTAAAATGATTAATGGTGAATCCTGGCTAAAAGGAAATATAAAATGTGAGCTTACAGTAATTTCTTGTAAAAATTGGAGTAGAAATCAAATTTACGATTTACCGGTAAAACCATCGCCTAACCTTCCGAATACATTATCTGTTGCACTGTATCCATCCTTGTGTTTTTTCGAAGGAACTCCGGTGAGTGCAGGAAGAGGAACTGATTATCCATTCCAATGTTTCGGACATCCAAAAATGAATCAGGAAAGTTATTCATTTACTCCAAGAAGTATTCCGGGAGCAAGTAAGTATCCAAAATTTAAGGGAGAAAAATGTTATGGAGTAGATTTAAGTAAGATTTCGCTTGAGGAATTCAGAAAGAAAAAAGCACTTGATTTATCTTTCCTTCTTAATGCTTACCAACAACTTTATAGTAACACAAAATTTTTTAATGCTTTCTTTAAAAATTTGGCCGGAACCAATCAGTTGAGAAAACAAATCGAAAAAGGAATGACTGAAGAAGAAATACGATCTTCTTGGCAAGAGGATTTGAAAGCTTTTAAAAATATTCGTAAAAAATATTTGATCTACCCTGATTGGGAATAAATCAGAAACAGGATCATCGGCGGCGAAAGGAAAGTAGTATCGACTTAATTGACAAAGCCGATGTCCTGTTTCAGAGGGATTTCTTTATTTAAAAATACAGTGATTTGTGGCATTAGGATTTGAACCAATCGAATCAAAATCATATGAAGCCATTTTTAAACGGCCGGTAGCAATTCTTTTTTCCAAACTACATTTTTGTAATCTGCGATAAGCCTGCTGTAATGCAGGAATTAAAACATAAGCCTTCTTTAAATCTGATAAATGAATTGAATTGTCGGTTAAAGCTTTACTGTATTTTGAATCGTTCACTAATAAATTGTAAAACGTTCTCATATGATTTAGCCAACCAGTAAATGCTTTGGCATTTTTTTCTGATTCTTCCAATGATTTCCAAAAAGCAGGATACCTGTTTAAAACGGGTTTAATTAATCGCAAATGCTGAATGTAAAGCGAATTCATTTTTCTTCTCATAGAGTAAACCAAACTGCTTACTTCAATCTCTTTCTGTGTGTATTTTTTTGATATTTCAGACAGTTGAAAAACATTTGCATTGTCTGCCTTTTTTATCCGATTAAAAGTACTCTCCATAAGGCTTTGGTTCTAAATTTTTACTACAACAAGTTTATAAAATACAATTCTGATGTATCTGAATTCATCATTAAAAGTGTGTTAACATTAGGTGAGAAAAAGAGACCGGATAATGTTAAATTAATAGAAGTTTAATCAAAAAAATCAGACTTAATAATTTAGAACTTATCAAAATAATCGGTAAATTTAATGTAGTAAGAACTAAAAACGATAAAGAAAATGGCATTTACCTTACAAATAGGAGCTAAAGCTCCCGAATTTAACTTGATAGGAACAGATGGTATCCGGTACAAATTGAATGATTTCAAATCATCGAAACTACTGGTAGTGTTTTTTACTTGTAATCATTGCCCTTATGTTGTAGGGTCGGATGAGGATACCAGAGCCATTGCAGACAAGTATATTCCGCATGGAGTTGAATTTGTCGGAATTAATTCTAATTCTCCAAATACCTACGAAGAAGATGATTACGACCATATGGTTACCAGAATGGAAGAGAATGATTTTCCTTGGGTATATCTGCACGATGAAACTCAGGAAGTTGCAGTAAGCTATGGAGCTTTAAGAACGCCTCACTTTTATTTGTTTAACGAGAAGAGAGAATTGATATATACCGGGCGAGCTGTTGATAATCCAAAAGATACTTCTAAAGTTACAGTACGCGATTTGGAGAGAGCCATTATTGAGCATTTGGATGGCAAAGAAATTTCGACACCAGTAACCAACCCAATTGGTTGCAATGTAAAATGGGATGGCAAAGACAAGCATTGGATGCCGGCAGATGCCTGTGATTTGATATAGGGAAAATAAAACTTAAAAAGGAAGATAGTACATAGCTGCTATCTTTTTTTTATTAAACGCAATCGTATCAGGAAATTATCATCTTTCTATTGAATTTTAACCCAAATATCTTAGGCACGAACCTGAATTCGATTAAAAATATTGTCACAGTTTGCACTGATTTTGAGTAGAAATTTTCTCTTAAAAAAACCTTCAAAATATCCCAATATTCTTTCAGATTTTTTAAAGCAAATCTTAAATAAATCTGATTTTCTGTGATAGATATTTTTAGTCGAACTCAGGTTACGACATTAACAATTGTTCCGAAAAGAATTCAACCCTTGATTTGTATAACTTTTAGCTTTATTCCTTTTTCCCACTAAAATCAACATAGTGATTATTTTTATCTACTCATTATAAAATCATACGGAGCCCAAATTTTAAAGGTCTGTGTGAATTGAAAGGGGGTATATTCCAGAAAAATCATGGCCTTTCGGAGTCGAAAGGGGGGTAAAATTTCAGACGGAAAGGGCTGTCGGAGTCGAAAGGGGGCTAAAATCTCAGGCGGAAAGGGTTGTCGATCCCGAAAGGGTACTGATTTTCCAGAATATATGGTCTATCAATTCCGAAAGGGGTATAAATCTACAGAATGTAGGGGTTGCCAATCCCGAAAGGGTACTGAAATTTTAAAAACCAGTGATCTTTTAATCCCGAAAGGGTACTGAAATTTTAGAAACCAGTGGTCTTTCAATCCCGAAAGGGTATTGAAATTTTAGAAACCAGTGACCTTTCAATCCCGAAAGGGGTATACTTTCTGAAAAATATAAGGTCTTCGTGATAGTAAATAAGGGCATTTTCGCAATTTCTACAAAAAAACGGCTCCCAAATCGAGAGCCGTTTCTATATTTTAAAATGCTTTAAGCTATTTGCTTTCAGCTTTAACTTCTTCAATTATTCTTCCAGGGTAAACCTTCAACGCTTCAGCAAGAGTTTCCATTGCATTTGCAAGATCTTCCTTCTTCAGTACGTAGGCAATACGAACTTCGTTTTTGCCTAATCCTGGCGTAGCATAGAATCCGGTAGCAGGAGCAACCATAACCGTTTGGTTTTTGTGCTCGAACTCTTCCAAAATCCACTGAGCAAATTTATCAGCATCATCAATAGGAAGCTTAACTACTGTGTAGAATGCACCTTTAGGAGTTGGACAGTAAACACCCTCCATGTCATTCAAAGCAGCAACCATAAAGTCTCTACGAGCAATATATTCATCGTAAACCTCGTCGAAATATTCTTTTGGTGTGTCCAAAGAAGCTTCAGCTGCAATCTGTCCAAAAGCTGGAGGACACAAACGTGCCTGAGCAAATTTCAATGCAGTGTTGATCACATCTTTGTTCTTAGTGATTAAAGCACCGATACGAACACCACATTCCGAGTAACGCTTCGATACAGAATCCATCATTACAACATTTTGCTCGATACCTTCCAAATTCATTGCTGAGAAGTGCTCTTCACCACCATAACAGAATTCACGATAAACTTCATCAGAGAATAAGAACAAATCGTGCTTCATAATTAACTCACGCAATTGGTTCAATTCATCTTTTGAATACAAGTAACCAGTTGGGTTGTTAGGATTACAAATTACAATCGCCTTGGTTTTTGGAGTCATTAATTTTTCAAACTCTTCAATTGAAGGCAATGCAAAATCATTCTCAATGTTTGAAGTAATCGGTACAACCTTAACACCAGCCGAAATAGCGAAACCATTGTAGTTCGCATAGAATGGCTCAGGAATCAAAACTTCATCACCAGGATTCAAACAAGTCATCAATGCATAAGTGAAAGCTTCAGAA
>JAOARS010000295.1 GCA_025210415.1 Marinifilum sp.
ATAAAAGCTGGAACTGAAATTATTAAACCAGTTCGCAAACCTTCCAATGCTCACCATTTGGATTCTTGTTTGGAAACAATTGTAAATGGCTTTCAAGAGGTAAAAAAAATGCTTGCTGAAAAGCCTGTAGCCATTAGTTTTTGTATTGGTGCATATGCCGCACTTAAAGAAATCGATCACAATTTGGAATATAAAATTGAGAATAAGTTTATTTTTTCACCAAAAAAACTAAACCGTTCTAGTTTGATTGTAAAATATTAAATAATAACCCAAAATAATATGCTAATGATTCAAAACAAAACGATTTTAAAAAATGAACCTTACATTAATTTACTCTCCAATGTTAATGGTATTTATTTCAAAACATTAAGTCATTAATTATTAACCTTTAAAATTTATGAAAAAATTATCGTTTTTAATGCCTTCGTTCAGGAAAGGAGCTTGGAAGCAAAGCGCAACTGCTTTCCTGTTAACTTTAATAATAAGTTTGTTTGGTGTAACCAACTTGAGTGCCAAGCAAAATAAGAAAGCGTCAATTCATTTTGGCAATATTCAAACTTCAACCAAGCAAAAAAATAAGAGTCGTAAAATAACAGGTACTGTAATAGATGAACAAGGTTTGGGATTACCTGGTGTAAATGTTGTTCTTGAAGGAACTACCATAGGAACCGTTACTAATATTGATGGTAATTATTCTATTAATATTACAGAAGAAAATCGTTACCTGATTTTTACATTTATTGGCATGAAGAAGCAGAAAGTGCAAATAGGCGGCCAAAATGAAATAAATGTAACATTAATTAAAGAAACTACAGATATTGAAGATGTTATTGTTGTTGGTTATGGTGTTCAGAAGAAAATAAACATGACTGGATCGGTAGCTAAAATTGATGCTGAAGAATTAGAAAACAGATCTGTAGCAAATGTTTCACAGGCATTACAGGGTTTAGCACCAGGGTTAAATGTATCACTTAACAATAGTGGAGGTGAAGCAAATGCAACTATGGACATTCAAATTAGAGGAACGGGTACTCTATCAGAAGGAGGAGGATCTCCTCTGGTTCTTGTAGATGGAGTGAAAGCCAGTCTAAATGATATTAATCCCAATGATATTGAGAATATTTCTGTGCTAAAAGATGCTGCATCGGCAGCCATTTACGGTGCTGAAGCTGCTTATGGAGTAATTTTGGTAACAACTAAAAGTGGTAAAAAAGGTGAAAAATTTACGGTTAACTATACCAATAATTTAAGCTGGAAACAATTGACATTTGTACCTGATCAAGTAAGTTCAGTTGATTACGCTAAATATTGGAATACAGCACATGTAAACAGCCATGGTTCCCCTATATTTTCGGAAGAAGATATTGCAGAAATGCAGGCAGTTATTGATGGAGTGGAAAATCCATTTGGCATGTATGGTACGATGCCCAACCCTAAAAATGGTTCACAATGGTTAGGCATACGTGATCAGCAAACAGCTTCAAGAGCTAATACGAATTGGTATGATGTAATTTATAAAAACTATAGGTTTGTACAGCAACACAATGTATCTGTTAGTGGCGGTTCAGATAAAGTAAGAGGCTACGTATCAGCAGGAATGTTAAATGATGAAGGTCAGTTAAATTATGGAAATGAATATTTTAAGCGTCATAATTTTACTGCTAAGTTGGATGCAGATGTAACAGATTGGTTAAATATTGGTACAAATATTCGATACTCTAAAAAAGAGAATAGTTTTCCTGAATACGACAACGGAACATCAAATACATCTAATCAGGAACTATATCATGATGTATTACGAGCTAAGCCATTGGCACCGTATAAAACACCTGCACAGTATGATGAAGGTGGGAAAGTAATTGTGCCTGAACAATTGGCAAATATTCCATTCGTTTTGGCCAATTCAGGTGAAAAACAATACATAAAAGATCAACTTGTTGCGACTTTTAAGGCAGTAGCTCAGGTTTTACCTGGTTGGCAAATTAAAGGAGATTACTCGTACAAGAAAAAAAGCGGGTTAACAACAACACATACCAAAAAGGCTACAATGTTTGGACCTGACGGAAGTCCGCAATATCTGTACAATGCAGAAGCTAATAATAAGTTGACTAAGAATATGGAGATGACTTGGTATTCAACTTTTAATATTTATTCTGAATACAAGAAAAAAATTAATAAGCATAGCTTTACACTATTGGCTGGTTACCAAGAACAGGAAAACAAAGTTGAGGGGTTAAAGGCTAGCAATACGGGTATTTTGGATGACAATTTATCTTCTTTAGAATTGGCAGTAGGCGAAAACTTACTGGTAAACAATCCAATTAGCCATTGGGGCACACATGGTGGATTTGCTCGTTTTGCTTATAATTATGCAGATAAGTATTTATTTGAATTTAACGGACGTTACGATGGTTCATCAAAGTTTGAAAAAGGCAAACGTTATGCATTTTCTCCTTCAGCATCTATTGGGTATAATATTCATAAAGAGAAGTTTTGGAAACCACTATCATCAGTTGTAAATACTTTTAAGTTACGTCTGTCATATGGTACATTAGGCAATCAAAATGTAGCAGGATATTTATATTTGCCAAATATTCCTATTAAAGATAATCTAGGTTGGTCAATAGATGGGCAACGTCCTTATTACACAAAAATTCCGGGTATCGTTAGCGATGATTTAACTTGGGAAATTTCCAAAACCAAAAATATTGGTGCTGATTTAACCTTTTTAAAGAATCGATTGTCAACTTCTGTTGATGTTTATTCCCGTCGAACTGAAAATATGTTTGGACCAAGCAAAGTTTTACCAAGCACATTAGGAACTGATGTTCCAAAAGGTAATTCAGCAACGCTTGAAACCAATGGTTTTGAAGCAATGATTGCTTGGCGTCATAAGGTAAATGCCAATTTTAGTTACAACTTATCAGCTATACTTTCCAATAGTAAATCTACTGTTGTTGATTATTTTAATGAAACAAAAGTGATTGGCTCTACATACGAGGGTAAAGAGTTAGGTGAAATTTGGGGCTATGTGGCTGAGGATTTATTTCAAACGCCTGAAGAAGTAGAAGCTTATTTAGCTGAACACAACATGAGTGCTTTGGGTAATGGGTGGCGCCCAGGTAACGTAAAATATTTAAACCTTGATGATGATCCGGCCATTAATACTGGCAAAAATACTGTAGATGATCCAGGTGACCGTAAAATTATTGGAAACAACAGACCACAATATTTGTACTCAATAAAAGGTGGCTTCCAGTATAAAAACATTGATTTTAGCATGTTTTGGCAAGGTGTAGGTAAGCGCGATATTATTTTTAGTAAAGCATCAACAACTTTTTGGGGTTGGTTAAGTAATGCACAATCACATGTGTCACCTGAAGTAATGGATTACTGGAGCGAGGAAAATAGAGATGGATATTTACCAATTCCTTTGGATAAAGCGGGTAAAGCCGGAAATGGTAAAGACCGATTGGCATCAACACGTTACTTGCAAAACGGAGCTTATTTAAGGTTAAAAAACCTTCAGATTGGTTATACTTTACCAAGTCATTGGGCCAGTAAAGCAGGAATAAAAAAGTTGCGCATATTTGCTTCTGGTGAAAATTTAATAACAATTACAAAAATGTGGGATGCCTTTGATCCTGAGATAGCGGGATTAACTAAAAAACACGATAGAGGACGGGCATATCCTTTATCAAGAACTTATTCATTGGGCGTAAACCTTTCATTTTAGGATAGACGGTTAAATAAAGAAACGAATTTAGATTATGAAAAAATTAATATATATAATACTGCCAATGCTTCTATTGGGCGCTTGTTCCGATGTGTTGGATAAATATCCCTTGGATGAAATAACAGAGGCATCTTATTGGAAGAAATCTGCAGACCTTGAGTTGTATTTAAATCAATATTATACTGTATTCAAACAATTACCTTCATCTTGGGCATTAGGTGTTTATGGTCGGGATAAAAACAGTGATAACCTGATTGGTAGCCAACCAAATGATCTTTTAAATGGAACCCGTGTTGTTCCCGATAAAAAAGGAGGATGGGAATGGGAAAAGATACGAAGTATTAACTATTTTATTGAAAATGCTCCTAATGCAACAGAAGGTTTAGAAATTAATTTAAACCACTTTAAAGGTGAAGGCTACTTTTTTAGAGCTTGGTTTTATTTTAATCTGGTTAAACAGTTTGGAGATGTGCCTTGGTACGATAAAGTTCTGGGAACAGACTCAGAAGAGTTATATGTAAAACGAGAGGCTCGTAATGTTATCGTTGATAATATTATAAAAGATTTGGATGAGGCCATTAAGCTAATGAAAAATCAGAAAGATGTTGATTTAGGACGTATACATAAGGGAGTTGCCTTATTATTTAAATCTCGTGTTTGTTTATATGAAGGAACCTGGGAAAAATATCACGCAGGAACTGAATTTGGAGTAGATGGTTCAGATGGTACCAAATATTTGCAAATGGCAGAATCTACTGCTTGGGAACTAATGGAGACAGGTTTCTATAAATTGTATGATAACAACAAGCCTACAGAAGATTATTATAATTTATTTAATCGTACTAATCACTCTGCTACCAAGGAAGTGTTGTTGTGGCAAAATTGTAGTGTTGACTTAGGATTGGGACATGGAGCCTTGCAATATTTGAATGGTGATAAAGCAGGTGGAGTTGGTATTACCAAAGAATTAGTTGATGCTTACCTTTGTGATAATGGATTACCAACTGCTTTGGCTGGCGATTATTATAAAGGTGATGTAACAATTGGTGATGTGGTAACCAATCGTGATGCACGATTAGCACAAACAACGTGGGTGCCAGGACAGACTAGATTTGGTGATATTACTTTTGAAGAGCCTAATATTGAAGCATCTAGTGCTTCGGAATGTACAACTGGCTACCAAATACGTAAAGGATCAACAACTGATCCGAATCAGCAAGGAAGTGAAATTGACCAGGGACAAACTGCAGGTATTGTATTTCGATATGCCGAAGCTTTGCTCAACTATGCTGAAGCAAAGGCAGAACTGGGAACTTTAGATCAAACAGATTTGGATAAAACCATAAACTTATTGCGTGACAGAGCTGGAGTTGCTCCTTTAAGTTTAAGTGTAGGTTATGTAGATCCTGATTGGAAATTTCCATCATTAAGCCCAATCATTAATGAAATTAGAAGAGAAAGACGAGTTGAATTGGCATTAGAAGGTTTTCGTCATGATGATATAATGCGTTGGGCAGCTGCTGATGAGTTAATCGTTGGTGTTCGTCCGAAAGGTATTAAGTTAATATTAGGTGTTTCATTTCCTGATTCTGATTTTGGGAAGAATGAACCAGTAGATGAAAATGATTATCTGGATTATTATCAAACGATTAATGCGAATGGTTATGGCTTTAATGTTGCCAGAGATTATTTATCTCCATTGCCGCTAGATCAGTTAGCACTAAACGAAAATTTAGAGCAAAATCCAGGTTGGAAATAATAAGTTTTGCCTATAGAGAGTTTCCGGCTTATGCCGGAAACTTCAAATAATCTGAAAAATTATCACATAACCATTATTGTATTTTGTTTATAATGTAATCCATAGCTTTATGGGAACTAGAATAAGTGATCAGTTGCAAGATGTATAGCGCAATAAATTAAGAAGAAACGCAGAGTTAGAATATAATGTTAAAAAAAATAATTTTCATATCGTTAGCTGTTTTATGTTGCACAAACATTGTAAGTGCATCTAATACGGATTCAATAAATATTATTCCTAAACCAGGTAGTTGTGTGGTAAAGGATGGGAATTTTATTCTTTCTGAAAAAACAGTATTGGTAATTAACAACACTCAAATTAAGGAAGTTGGAAATTACTTAAAAGAATTTTTAGGGTTTGTTAATCAGCAGTTTGTAAAAGAAACTCCATTGTCAAATTACATCAGGTTTCAAAAGTCAAAAAAATTGAAGCCTGAAGCATATCGTTTGAGTGTGCAAAAGAAAGGTATTAAAATTGAGGCCTCGGACAAGGCGGGTTTTTTCTATGCCGCACAAACCTTACGCCAGCTTTTACCTGCCGATGTCATAAAAAATAAAAAAGAATCTTATACACTTCCATGTTTAGAAATTGAGGATGAGCCACGTTTTGTCTGGCGGGGCATGCACATGGATTTTTCGCGTCATTTTTTCGATGTTGAAGAGGTTAAGTCATTTCTCGACAATATGGCTTTATATAAGCTCAACAAATACCATATGCACCTGACAGATGATCAGGGCTGGCGAATTGAAATTAAGAAATATCCACTATTAACCGAACAAGGGGCCTGGCGTCAACCATCTCGTCATGATGTAGAATGTGACAAACGTGCCATTGATGATGAATTGTTAGTTATTGACGAAGATAAGTTCAAGATGGTGAAGGGTGAGAAGCTTTATGGTGGTTTTTTCACACAAGAAGATATTAAAGAAATTATTGCCTATGCGGCAGAAAGGCATATTGAAGTCATACCTGAAATAGATGTGCCGGGCCATTTTAGGGCAGCTATGGACCAGTATCCTCATTTCACTTGCTTTGGTAAATCAGGACAAGGCATATCCAATGCCAACCGGTCAATTCCTGCCTGCCTGGGAAATCCCGAAGCATATCAGTTTATTAAAGACATTTTAACCGAGGTAGGAGAACTGTTCCCATCAAAATATATTCATATTGGTGGAGATGAGGTACTAACAGAAAACTGGGAAGTGTGCCCAAAGTGTCAAAAAGTGGTTAAAGATCATGAATTGGAATCAGCTCATGAGTTGCAATCGTACTTTAATCGTGACATTGAAGCCTTTTTGAAAACGAAGGGCAAAAAAGTAATTGGTTGGGACGAAATTGTACTGGGAGGCATTAGCAAGAGTGCTACAATGATGTGGTGGAGGAGTTTCAGAAAAGAAGGGCACGACGCTGTTAAAAAGTGTATTGAAAATGGCAACGAAATGGTGTTTGCGCCTTTAAATCCTTATTACTTTGATTATGGTAATGGTGCCGACCCTATCGAGAATGTGTATAAAAAATCAAAAAATATAATACCCGAATATGTAACCAAGCCACAAGAAAAATTGATTAAAGGAATTCAAGCTTGTTTATGGGCTGAATACCTCCCTAACTTCGAGCGACTGGAATATATGACCTATCCGCGTATGTTGGCATTGGCCGAAACGGCATGGTCACCATTGGAAGTTCAGGACTACGATGATTTCAACAAGCGTTTACAAGAGCATTATCCACGCATGGATACCAGGGGAATAAATTATGCCTTACGTAAAATAGAGGGAATAGAACGTAAAATGTTGCTTGTTGATTCACTATTGGTTGAATTAAGTACTAAAGAACCAAATGCTGAAATATATTATTCATTAGATGGTGTCGAGCCAAACATCGTTGAAGCAAACAGATATAAAAGACCATTTATCATTGCAGATAATGCCACCATTAATGCTGTTGCAGTTAAAAATGGAAAGGCAGATAAAGTATATAAAGCAACAGTGGTAAAACAATCATACAAGACAGCAATTAAAGAACCTACTCCATTTAAAGGGCTTCAATGTTGGAAGTTCAATACAAATAAAATAGATGACTTAAACATCTGCAATTATGCGCCAGAGTTAGTTGACAAAACGATAGGTAAATACTCAACAGAAGATGGACGCGATTATGCCTTGCTTTATAAAGGCTTTATCAATGTTGATAAAGACGGTATATATAAGTTCTCAGCTCATGTAAGGGGTGATTGCCATTTATTGATTGATGATTTTAAGGTCATTGAGAATACCAAACATTATGGTATTGGTAGCGGGTATGCTCCACTCAAGGCAGGCATACATAAAGTTGAAATTCGATTTGAGAATGTTAAGTCGGGATGGGGGGCGAATGTTAAAATTCAACAACCAGCAGGTAAGAAGAAGGAATCAATTGATGTACTGATTAATAAATAAACACAATGATATACAGAACATGTATAATGCTGCTGATGAGCTTGTTATTTGCTTGTCAGCCAGTTGCAAAAAAAGAAGTAAAGAAGCCAAATATACTATTTATTATGGCTGATGACCATACATCACAGGCCTGGGGAATATATGGTGGTGTTTTAAAGGATTACGTGCATGTACCTAACATTACCCGCTTGGCCGACGAAGGTATGGTGTTGAACAATTGTTTCTGTACCAACTCTATTTGTGTACCAAGCCGTGCGTCCATTTTAACTGGTCAGTATAGTCATAAAAACGGAGTATACATGTTGCGCGACAAGGCTAAGCCTGATAGCATGAACATTGCCAAAGTGTTGCAACGGAATGGATATCAGACCGCTATTGTTGGTAAGTGGCATTTGAAAACGCAGCCACAAGGATTCGATTTTTTTAAAGTATTGCCTGGTCAGGGAATATATCACAATCCGATGTTAAAATCAAAGGAAGACTGGGTTGATGGATACAAAGGAGGAAAAGAGCATAAAGGTTTTTCAACAGATGTTATAACTGATTTAACGATTGATTGGCTTGAGAAAAGGGATGATTCCAAACCCTTTATGATGATGTGTCATTTTAAAGCCACACACGAGCCATTTGATTATCCTGAGAGATACAAGGATATGTATAAAGACATTGAGATACCTGAACCGTCAACATTATACGATTTTGATCCAGCTAATACTGGTCGTACATTCGAAGGTCAACAACTGGAAAATCTGGGGAGTCGTTGGGAGAAGGCATCGGCAGACCCTGACAAATGGTGGTGTAAATATCCGGGTTTGCCATTTTCAACAGAAGGTTTAGACTCCATTGCTTCGCGCAAAAAAGTATATCAAAAATTTGTGAAGGATTTTATGCGATGTGGAGCTGCTATTGACGATAATATTGGCCGATTATTAGAGTACCTGGATAAACAAGGGCTGGCTGAAAATACCATCGTGGTGTACACGGCCGACCAAGGCTATTTCCTTGGAGAACACGGTTTCTTCGACAAACGAATGATATTGGAAGAATCGCTTCGCATGCCATTTGTAGTGCGCTATCCTAAAGAAATTAAAGGTGGTACGCGTAATGATGACATTATCCTTAATATTGACTTTCCGGTGTTGTTTGCTGATTTAGCCGGTCTTGATAAGCCGGATGGTATGCAGGGACGAAGTTTTCGCGAAAACCTGAAAGGCAACACGCCGGCCGACTGGCGAAAAGCGATGTACTACCGTTATTGGGAGCATGCGCCTGTTCGCCCGGGCCACTTTGGTATTCGCAACCAGCGATACAAATTGGCTTTTTATTATGGGCAACCAATGGACAAAAAATCGAAGCAAAAGCCAAGCGAACCACAATGGGAATTTTATGATTTAGAAAAAGATCCACATGAGCTTAACAATGCCTACCAAGAAGAACAGTATGCAAGCGTTATTGGTGAAATGAAGAATGAATTGCTCAGCTTAAGAAATGAGCTTGGAGATGAAGATAATAAGCGTCCGTGGATTAAGGATGTTGTAGAAACAAATTGGTTAAAATAAACTATAAATGATTTTAAGAATTGTCATATTGATTTTTGTAACTTCTCTGACCTTTTGCTCAATAGAAGCAAAAGGCAAAGAGAAGAAGCAACCAAAC
>JAOARS010000296.1 GCA_025210415.1 Marinifilum sp.
CGGTAAGGATATCTACTCATCATCTCTTTAGCATTTGAACATCCTACTCTATGAATTCTAATCCCTTTTCCTATGGTAATAAAGCCAAATATGTCATCACCGAAAATAGGATTACAGCACTTTGAAAGAGTATAGTCTACATTGGCAATATTCTGATCTACAATCAATACATCCTCACCCGTTGCTTGAGTAGTTCTAGAAGTGTAATCAGGCATATCTTCAGGGGCCTTTTCCTCAACTATTTCTTCCCTGGTTAAGATGTCTTTTATTTCTGATAAGTCATGCAGTTCGGTTGCAATACCATAATACAAATCAACAGCAAGTTTGTACTTGTATTCAGTCATTAACTTACGGATATTTTCATCACAGAACTCAATCTTCCAATTCTTCATTCTACGCTTCAAGGTTTCCTTACCCATATCGGCTTCCTTGAGCATTTCTTCCTTCATCGATTGGCGAATTTTGTTCTTTGCCTTAGTAGTAACAACAAAATTCAACCAATCTGATTTTGGCTTTTGAGTATTAGATGTTGTAATGGCAACCTGATCTCCATTTTTCAATTCTTGACGAATGGAAACATTTCTTTGATTCACCGTACCACCAATACATTTTCCACCCAAATCTGAGTGAATTGAGTATGCAAAATCCAATAATGTAGCTCCAACAGGCAATTGCTTCAAATCACCTTTCGGTGTAAATACATATATCTCCTTATTGTATAAGTCGGCCTTAAATTTGTCTATCAAGTCAATTGAGTCGCTTTCCTGACTTTCCAAAACCTCACGAATATCCTGCAACCAATTGTCAAGTCCTCCTTCACCTTTCCCTCCTTTATATTTCCAGTGGGCAGCAAATCCCTGTTCAGCAATTTTATTCATTCGCTTACTACGAATTTGCACTTCAACCCATCGGTTTTGCGGTCCTAAAACCGTTGTGTGCAATGATTCATATCCATTTGATTTTGGAATGGTAATCCAATCTCTCAAGCGCTCAGGATTAGGCCTGTACAAATCACTTACTGCAGAATACACCTTCCAGCATTCAGATTTTTCTTTCTTAGTTGATGCCTTAAGAATGATTCGAATCGCAAAAATATCATACACCTCTTCGAACTCAACCTGCTTCTTTTTCATTTTAATCAAAATGGAAGCACTGGTCTTTGTTCTGGCTTTAATTTTATATTTTAAGCCTTGCTGATCCAATTCGCTTTTAATAGGATCTACAAAATCTTGAATAAATTTTTCACGTTCTTCTTCCGAATCCTTTAGCTTTTGAACAATTTCAAAATAGATGTCAGGTTGAAGGTAACGCAGAGCCAAATCTTCCATATCGGACTTTACATTATACATACCCAAACGGTGTGCTAATGGAATGTATAGAAATTCTATTTCCTTTGCTAATGCAACCTGCTCTTTATTAGGCTTGTGTTCCATATTCCGCAGATGAAACAGTCTATCTGCCAAAATGATTAATACTACGCGAACATCATCAGCAAAGCTTAGTAATAGTTTTCTAAAGTTCTCGGTATGCTGTGTAAGATTTTGGTTATAAACACTTGTAACCTTAACCAAACCATTAATAATTTGAGCTACTTTAGGCCCAAAAAGTTCTGTGATTTCATCAATATTCACATGCTCTTTTTGAACAAGATCATACAGAAGTGCACAAATAACTGAAGTTCGTCCCAAACCGAGTTCTTCAACTACAATTTGAGCAACTGATAAAGATCTGTAAATTGCAGGATCTCCATTACTTCTTCTCTCACCTTCGTGATCTTGTAAGCTTAAATCGAATGCTTTTCTTACCAGCTTAATATCTGCCCTGGTAACAATATTTTTACAGGTCTTAAGTAAGTGTTTGTACCTTAGTAATATTTGCCTTCTTTCTTCTTCTTCCCTATTTAATTCTGTCATAATTTTCTCACTTAATCAAGAGATTTACACATATCGGCATGCAACAAAAAATGTTTTTAAGTCCTGCTTCTGTTTATTTGGAAATTATTATTTCCCTCAGCTTTTAAAGCTCAATAAAAGTATAAAAGCTATTAAAAACAGACAAGAAGATTAATACTTTTTAACTTATTGGGAGCAATATAAAATTTACGAAAAAATATTGAATTGACAGGTCTTAACTCATTATCAATTCATTGCTAAATTCTTGTCAATAGAGTATAAAAAACTGCTTGGATTTCTTAAATTTGTTAGCTCAGCATTAGAATGAACAGCGAATGAACACTGGTAAATTGCAGAACATACTCTTCACCCGAAAGCTTACCGATAAGCATTATGAATTCGGTAAAAAACTAGGATTAACAACTGAAGACTATTCTTTCATTAACATCGAATTACGTAATTTATCTGATGATATTATTGAAGATCTAAAATCAAATAATAATGCATCCTGGATTTTTACCAGTAAGAATGCAGTTGTAAGCTTGCTAAAGTCTTTTCCTGACATATCGAACTACACAGATAGAAAATGTTTTGCAGTTGGAGAAAAAACAGCTGATGAGATTCGAAAAATGGGTTTTGAAGTAATTGTTCCGGAACATCACAATGCACTTTCATTGGTTGATTGTTTAGAACAGGAATCATACGAACGCTCATATTTCTATTTTTCCGGAAATATGCGCAGAAAAACCATCACCAATTTCTTTCAAGACAAGGAGATTAAGTATCGAGAAATAGAATGCTACAAAACCAATCTGGTTCAACCTATAATTGAAGTTGATCAATTTGATGCAGTTTGTTTTTGTAGTCCAAGTGCAGTAGTAAGTTTCTTCTCAAAATACCAAATAAAAGAAGAGGTTCCGTGTATTGCCATTGGAAATACTACTGCAGTTAAGCTGCTAGATTACACCGAAAATGTAGCCATGTCGGAAAAAACCAACATCTATTCTATGCTCGAAATTTGTAATGAATATTTAAATTCTTAAAAACATACACTATGTATCAATACAAAAGAAGTTCTGAACTATTCGATGAAGCTAATAAATACATTCCAGGTGGTGTTAATTCACCTGTGAGAGCTTTTAAATCGGTTGGTGGAACTCCTGTTTTTATCGAAAAAGCAAAAGGTAGCATTTTAACTGATGCCGATGGAAACGAATATATCGATTATATCTCTTCATGGGGACCAATGATCTTAGGACATGCTTATCCAAAGGTTATTGATGCTATTAAGGAGAAAGTTGAGGATTCAACCTCATTTGGTGCTCCAACTGAATTGGAAATCGATATTGCCAAGCTGATAGTTGAAATGGTTCCCAATATCGATAAGGTGAGAATGGTAAACTCCGGAACCGAAGCTTGTATGAGTGCTATACGCGTTGCAAGAGGTTATACCAGACGTAACAAGTTCATTAAATTTGAAGGATGTTACCATGGTCATGCCGATTCATTCCTGATTAAAGCCGGTAGTGGTGCTAGTACTTTTGGCGTACCAAATTCGCCTGGTGTAACTCCTGGAACTGCAAATGATACATTAACAGCCAAATACAATGATATAGAAAATGTAAGGAAATTGGTTGGGGATA
>JAOARS010000297.1 GCA_025210415.1 Marinifilum sp.
AATTTGCCTGTATAGTTTCTTTCCTGCGATAGCATTCCTACAAAAGAGAATACCAAAACCGCTCTCTCCTGTTCAATATCCAATGAATAGTTGCCATCAATGTCAGTAGCAACTCCTGTGCTGGTTCCCTTAATTATTACAGATACACCTGGAAGAGGTACTCCATCGGTATCGGTTACTGTTCCTGTAATGGTTTTCTTTTCCTGAACTGTTTTTTTTATTACAGGTTCAGGAACATAATCTACTGGATAAATTACAATTACCTTATCTTTTACTTCATATCCCAGACTTGTACCTTTCAGGCATTGATCCAAAATTTCCATTACTGTTGCATCCTCAAAATCGGCATCAAGTTCTGCAACATCTCTTACATCCGAAGAACGATATAGTACAGTAAATTCTGTTTGTTTTCTTATTTCCCTTAAAACTTCCTTTAAACTGGAACCATTTAATTCCATTGAAAGTTTTGTTTGCTGCGAATAGCTGTTCGACGCATACATATTTAGTGTCGAAATCAGCATAATTAGAATAAAATTTTTCATGAAAAACAGGGTTTTTCGATTGAACCAGCTTTTGGCTAGGTTCCTAAGGTTTGTTTTCATAAATTTGCATTTAGGTTATACATTATTTTTGCGAATAATAAAATATACCTTATCCGGAGGGAGATGTGGCCGCATCTTCCTCTTCGATTTTATAGTATACTTTATTTTAGATTAATTCCTTCTAATACCGATTGTATAATGAAATGAGCCTTATCTACGTTTCACTCGAAAGGCTCAACCATTATTACATCGGCATGATACCAAATTATCAATATAGCTCTCTGCATTTTCAAAATGGTATAATAAGATCATTCTGCTTTTTTCACCAGCAAAACATCTCCTTTGATATAAAACTGTACCGATTTTGTCATCTCAAACAGCCTCAACAATTCGTTTACATCTTCGTATTGGCTTATTGCTCCGGTAAACTCATAATGTTTAAGTTCTTCCAACTCGTAGAACACTTTAAAATCGTACCAACGAGCCAAACCTTCCATGATATCACCTAATGGCTCATCTTCAAAATCCAACATTCCTTTTCGCCAGGCAATAATTCGATTTACATCAACCTCTCTCACCTGAATATTGGCATTGTTGCTGGTTGTTGCTTGCTCGTTAGGTTTTATGATTACACTTTTACCAAACTCATTACTTACTGCAACACTACCTTCAACAAGCGTGGTAAAAACTCCCTCGTTTGTTTTGTAGGCATCCACATTAAACTCGGTACCCAAAACTTTCACCTTGGTGCCATTGGATTCCACTACAAATGCTTTGCTTTTATTCTTTTTCACCTGAAAGTAGGCTTCACCGGTAATGCTCACCTCTCGTATGTTGTCGGCAAATTGCAATGGATAAGTAATACTCGATTCTGCATTAAGGGTAACCACTGTACTATCGGACAATACCAATTTAAAATTTGTTCCTCTTGGTACATTTACCGTATTGTACTGTGTGTATTTGCTCTTCTGATTCTTATACGCCAAATAATCAACCACCCCATTTCTTTTCTGAATGGCTCCTTCTTTCTCCTTGATTTCATGTTCACCCTCTTTTTTCAACAGAACTTTTTTACCTGAAGAAAGAACCAGTTCAACATCCCCTTCTTTGGCCTGAATGGGCTTGGCATCGCTTAACGGCTGATAGTCTTTAGTGTTTACAACAACATAGGCCAACCAGCTACAAGCCAGTACAATTATAATAGAAGCTGCTATTTGAGTAAATCGCAAATAGTTTCTCTTCTTAATTTTTGTGCGAGATATAAATTCGCTAAAAGCAGGCTGATAATCATATCCTGAATCTGCATGTTCTGATTGATAATATCTTCTAGCCTTGTTGAAATAGTTTCGACGATTGGAATCCTCTTCCAGCCATAAATCAAAAATTTCTTGTTCTTTCTGATTCAATTGAGAAGTGGTGGCTTTTCTAAAAATTCGCCAATCGATATGTGTGTTCCTTTTCTTCATATTTACTCATTTGTAAACCATGATCTGAAAAAGGGTGACAGGATTCGAAAAAAATCATGAAAAAAATTGATCTATTACATACCAAATCACAACAAGCGGTAGCAAATCCTTATTAAACTCTTCTCTGAAACGCTTAAAGGCTCTGCGAAGATGAGTTTTAACAGAATTAATACTAATATCCAAATCTTCTGCTATTTCCGCATATTTCCAACCATAAAAACTATGGTATTCCAAAACCTTTCTCATCTGGCTCGGAAACTCTCCAATAATTTCGCGAATCTTATTCTTTAATTCCTCATCAGGCAAAGCATCATATTCAAAAGCATTCAAATAGGCTTCTTTTAAGTGGTCCTGATGTTTATCGATAATCTTAAGTTTTTTTAAGCGATTAAAAGCTTTGTATTTTACACAGGTATATAGGTAGGTCTTAATGGTGTTTTCAATTTTTACGGATTCGCTTTTATTCCACAAGTCCAGAAATACCTCTTGCACGATATCCCTTGATTCATCGGTATCAAACAAAATATTCTCACAAAACTGTACCAAAGGTGAATAAAAATCATGATACAATCCTTCAAAAAACTCCTTGTTCTTAGGAATTATTACATGCTTGAGTTCTTTTTGCGAAGACATAGAGGGGTGGTTTTATGGGATAAAAATAGAATTAAAAATTGGCTTTGCAAGAATTTGGCAAAAGCTCCAATTAATAGAATCATACCAATTAAAGTCTATTTGTGATTTCTCTATATATTAAACATTCACTTTCAAAACTTAACTTGAACAATGCACATTTGTTAAATAACGTTAAATTCAACGAATCGGGACAATTTGATACATTTGACAGGTTAAAATTTCACAATAAATAATTACCTTCGGCTTCTATTTAAGAACAAAAAGATATATTATGTCCTTTTAAAGAAATGAGGTACCCATTGATTACTTTTCGATCAGGCAAAACTTTGGCGAGCTGAACTTGAAAGAAAAAAATCCGTGGGTACACTCTAGTATTAATTTCAATCGCAATTGTAATACAAATTACTAAAAGATGCAATTGCGGTGCTAAAATCTTTATTTTTATGGCAATAAACATTAAAGCCACAGAAAAAGGCCAACCTGGTGTAGCTGGTGGCGGTGAAAAAAAATTCTATGCTACTAATATGCTTAGTGGTCATGTAGACATTGAAGAGCTATCAGATAAGATAGCACTAATTAGTACAGTAAGTGGTGCTGATACCAGAGCTGTTTTGTATGCATTAATTGATGTTATTCCCAGTGAATTATCCGATGGTAAATCGGTGAAACTGGGTGACATTGGTAGTTTCCGCGTGAGTGTTAGTAGTGATGGTGTTAAAACTGCTGATGAGGTAAATGCCAATTGTGTGAGAAAATCAAAAATCCTTTTCACTCCTGGTAAGAAACTAAAGGAAATGCTTACAAAATTAAAGTATCATAAAATGTAGGACTTCATTTTATGCCTTTCGCAAAAAATTGCGAACCGTTCCGCAACAATTTGCGAAAGTTTCCGCAAAATGTTGCGGAAGGTACAAATTAAACGCTGCCAAAGCAGGCAGCGTTTTTGCATAAAGCAGCACTCCAGTTTGCAAAGCTTACCAGCCATTTTAAATACCCTTATTAACGAAGATTCTCCATACCTAACTTAAAATGAGCATAGAATTTCAAAGCCTTACCAATGCACAATCCGAATTTAAAAGGCAATCAGAAACCTAAATAATACCGATTGCATAATGAAATGAGCCTTATTTTCGTTTCACTCGAAAGGCTCAACCATTATTACATCGGCATTATACCAAATAATCAATATAGCTCACTTCATTTTTAAAATGGTATAACATGAATTCGATGTAAGAAATTAGCTAAAGATTTTAATTTACCGATTGTTATATTGGATTTAAGCAAAAAGTAAAATGAGAAAAAAGAAGAACCAATACTTCGTATCCCGACTAAAGTTTGGGTTACGAATAAATCCACAATGCAAAAATGTAGTTCTGTTTTCAATAACTGAGAGCATCACTTGAAGTGATACCCTCAGGACACCTGTATTTCGTATCCCGACTAAAGTTCGGACTGCGAATAAATCCACAATGCAAAAATGTAGTAGTGTTTTCAATAACACAGAGCATCACTTGGAGTGATACCCTCAGGGCACCTGTATTTCGGAAAC
>JAOARS010000298.1 GCA_025210415.1 Marinifilum sp.
ATGAGCGTTATTCTTCTGCTATTTTAAGTTTACACTTCGTTAAAAAATTGCACCGTAACCCTGCTATGCCTTAATTTTTTAACTTGTCTAAACTCAAAATATTCAAAACAATTTAACGCTCATTTCAAAATAAAATTGGTATTAAAAGCGATTTCCCTGGGTTGGGGTGAGGTTGAGCAAAAAAAAAGCAACCCAAACGGGCTGCTTTTCACCTTTAAAACAATTACGAAAATCAATTGCTACAAAACAACTCAAATTTTAATATAAAGATTAAGCGTTATTTTCTTCCGTTTCTTTTTCCTTTTGACTTTCTTTTAAACTTTGGCGGGTACGGGCTTTTTCGTTATTAATTTCTATGCTTTCGCAGATGACCTTATAAGTTGCCTCGTAAGTTTCAGGAAGCGCATCTGCAGCACCTTCCATATAAGTCATCAACCTGTTGTTAATTATATTACGGAGCTTGTCTTTCTGTGCCGATGGAGCAGGCAAATCCAATTCCTCAGATTTGGCAGTAGCCAATTTCTTGTAGGCTGACTCCAATGATGCCGTCGATGCAGTAAATTTATCCACTCTCTCAGGCACACCAATTAGCAAGCCAACCAATGGCTTAAAATTTGAGCTTTTCAGGTTGGCAAGCAATGAATTGCTTAGCTCAATTTGTCTGGCATAATTTTGCTTGTCAAGCTTCGGATTATGACTTACAATCAGTTTCCAAGCCTCAATGGCAGCCTCTCTAGTTTCCGCTTCGGGTACAGAAAGGTTTGCTTTTATGAAATTCTTCAAACAGATGTAATCTTTCCCCGCTTTCTCATCCTCAGCTCTCACATTGGCTCTTAAAGTGTTACCATGAACTCCTTTAATTGCCTGTTCAAGAATCGGATGTTCCACTGCAATATCTGCAAGAATTTTACTTAGAATTAAATCTGCCGACCAATCATTTTCAGCAAACTTCGATCGAATTGCGCCAGTGGTATTACTAACCTCTGCGCTGTCACATGAATAATGGATTCTTACTTTTTCCATTTGATAAGTAGTTTTTGTTTGAATGATTAAACTTCCCCTGGCAATACTCGAATGATATGTTTTTGATTAATCTGGTAGAGTATTCAATTGGGGTAAACAGGTATCTAATTTAAAAAATATTAATCAAACAATAAAATAATAATTCAGGAAATTATGATTTTAGATTTGATTTTGTTTTTAAAATTTGTCATACATTTTTTTGCGAAAATATTTTAAAAATTATGCATGAGTAGTTCAAGATTAAGTTATGTTGGGTGATTGTGTATCTTAACAAATCTTTATTGAAGAATTGTCGAAGGTAATCACCCTGGAAATTTCCATAGGAGTTTTTTTCGAGTGATAATGCAGCTTTGGAAGATAAGATATGATAATATTTAATTGGTAATACCAATTTGGAAATTTTTAGAAACATTTTTTGAATGGAAAGAAGCCTTTTGAAATTAAAAAGCCACTTTTTTCAAAAGAAAACGTTCGTTTTGAATTCAAAATGCCATTTTAAACGATTGAAATAGCCATTTTTAAATTCAAAACTGCCTTTTTCCAACTGATAATGTCCCTTTTTCATTTCAAAACCCCTTTTTTTCGACTGCTAATGCCTTAGAAATTTCAAAAGGCCTTTTTTCACTCGAATAACGTACCTTTTTAAGTTCAGAAGTTGCATTGCCACTCGAATAATGAGCCTGAGGAATTTCTATAGCACCATTTACCGATAACGAAAAGGCATTGAGTTTTCATTGATTTGTACTATTAATGATAATTCAGACCTAAAAGTATGATATGTTTATTTTTGTTTGAATAAGTGAGATTTCGATTGATTTGATCCTTGTAATATGGATTCTTTATTTTTGGTGAATGCTTTTGTTGATTATAATTTATTAGATTTGTGTTTAATTAATAAGTGCACATTTTATAAGTTATACCATTTTAAAAATGAAGTGAGCTATATTGATTATTTGGTATAATGCCGATGTAATAATGGTTGAGCCTTTCGAGTGAAACGAAAATAAGGCTCATTTCATTATGCAATCGGTATTAGCCCTAATTGCGGCAAGTTTGAAATCTAAAAATTAAAACAAAAGTTAAAATATATGAGTGAGGAGAATGAGATAATTAAACAAAGCTTTGAAAGTTTATATGCTTCAATTCTTAAAAAGAAATTGACAAATGTTACATTAAGTAATGGGGCAAGAATTCCCATATATGAACAAGATTTATATGATATTGAGTGTTTATTGGTTAAAACATCTTATGAGTTGAGAGAGTTATTGTTAGGTAGATCAAGCAAACAGCTAATCCATAATAAGACATTAGAGATATTCATAATTTGGATTGGAGTTATCCGGAAATTTACTAAATCGACACTATAGGCTTAAGTGCAGACAATGAAGATGGTTTCCTGCGGAATTTGTTTGTTAAAATGAAACGTAAACACGTTGTTAATAAAAATATTGAGATTGTAGATTCTGGCGAGTATATTAGAATCATTACTCCCACATTAAAAAAATATCGAGAAACAGACCTAGATGTTGAAAGAGGACATGAAGTTATAGAATCTGCATTAAAAGCTGTAAAATCCATCGAATTAGTTTTAAAAGAGAATAAAATCACTGGACCAGGTCAGTTCTTGATTGGTGAATATGCATTACATTTTATAAAATAATATATGCTGGATTATCTAATAATACCAATATTACATTGAAATGAGCATTATTCTTCTGCTATTTTAAGTTTACACTTCATTAAAAAATTGCGCCGTAACTCTGCTATGCCTTAATTTTTTAACTTGTCTAAACTCAAAATATTCAAAACAATTTAAC
>JAOARS010000299.1 GCA_025210415.1 Marinifilum sp.
GAGCAAATTAAAGAAATCACCGAACTTGGTGTACAAGTAGGAATTGTTATTGGTGGTGGTAATATTTTCCGCGGTTTAAGTGGAGCTGCCAAAGGTTTCGACCGTGTAAAAGGAGATCAAATGGGCATGATGGCAACCGTTATTAATAGCTTAGCACTAAACTCTGCTCTGGATGCAATTGGATGCAAATCGAGAGTACTTACAGCCATTAGAATGGAACCAATTGGTGAGTTTTATTCAAAGCAAAAAGCCGTTGATTACCTTGAGGAAGGTTACGTAACCATTTTCTCAGCAGGAACAGGAAACCCATACTTTACAACTGATACAGGATCATCGCTTCGTGGTATCGAAATTGAAGCTGATGCAATGCTAAAAGGTACTCGTGTTGACGGAATTTATACTGCAGATCCTGAAAAAGATCCAACAGCAACCAAATTTGAGAAAATTACTTTCGACGAAATTTACAATCGTAACCTTCGAATTATGGATCTTACAGCTACAACAATGTGTAAAGAAAATGATTTAAACATTGTTGTATTTGATATGGATACCAAAGGAAACCTGAAGAAAGTAATTGAAGGAGAAAATATTGGAACAGTGGTTCACAATTAAGCTTTTAGCTGTTGGCTTTTGGCTCTTAGCAAATAAAAATAGTATCTTTAAGAGGCTTATTAGTTGAGGTAATATTCAATTTATCCACATTAATTGAATAGCTAATGGCTAAATACTAAAAGCCTATAGCTAAAAATTTATATTTTTGTAAACACATACATTGATCAATAATTACAATTAAAATCTTTCTCCTATGACCGAAGAAGTTCAAATGTATCTGGATGATGCAAAAGAAAAGATGGAAGCTGCAGTAGACCATCTTGAAAAAGAATTACTTAAAATTCGTGCTGGAAAAGCCAGCCCTAGCATGTTAAATGGTGTTATGGTTGATTACTATGGAAGCATGACTCCATTAGCACAGGTTGCTAATGTTAGTGTGCCAGATCCAAGAACAATTGCTGTTCAACCTTGGGAAAAAGCAATGATTTCTCCTATTGAAAAAGCAATTATGAATGCTAACTTAGGTTTTAACCCTGACAACAACGGTGAAATTATTCGTATTAATATTCCTGCTTTAACCGAAGAACGTCGTGGTGATTTGGTAAAACAATCGAAAGCTGAGTGTGAGAATGCGAAAGTGAGTATTCGTAACGCTCGTCGCGACACTAACGTTGAGCTGAAAAAATTAATTAAAGAAGGATTATCAGAAGATCTTGAAAAAGATGCTGAAGCAGAAGTTCAAAACATGACCGATAACTACGGCAAAAAAATTGACACTATGCTTGCAGACAAAGAGAAAGATATTATGACTATATAAAATTGTAAAAGCTGCCGATTGGCAGCTTTTTTTATACATCGGTTAAAATAAAAGTTGATCGAAAATTAAAATCGAAAACCTACAGTTAGTAAAAAATACCGCTCGAACAAAGAATTGGTACTGCTTGTAGTCGAATAGTCCGTATTAAAAATTCTACTCTTATTCTGATCATCCAGCAGGTTTTTCCCTTCCAGTCTATAGGTAATTGTTTTTTTCTTGTTTTCGTAGCCTATTGATGCATCCAATGTGAAAGTTCTGTTTTCAGATTTATGAATATCCGGAATGTTATAATTTAAATTTGCATCGATAACAAACCTGTCGTTAGGAATAAAGCTGATTTCAAAATTATTGGTAATATTTTCGTTTTTAAATCCTGTTGATTCCTGAATATTAAACTTGGTTTTATTATAAATCAATTGATTTGCAAATAAGAATTTCCATATAAAAGATGTGCTAATACCAAAAGTAACATTTGTAGTTTCGCTTGTATTTTTGCGAAAATTATCGCTATTCACCAAATTAAAATAATTGCTACTTGTGTAAGAGCTCATTAGATTAAAAGTAGATCGTACTGCACTCACATATTTATGCAAAGACAAATTGTAAATTTTGTCTTCTTTTCCTTTATCCTGCAAAAAATGGGTAATCCGCATTACATCCTGATTGATTTGATTGGAAGAAAGATAAGCACTATTGGCCTTCTTGTAAATAAAACCTACACCAGCTCTTATATCCCTAAACAAATTGGAATATGAATAAGAAAACCCAAACTCATCTTTCTTTAAGCGGCTAAAATTCAATTCATTATTTTGCAATACCCTATTGGTTCTTAAAATAAAATCAGTATAAAGATTTTTCTCATCGGGAGGTGTATTGGTGTGCATAAAATTACCTGATATGGTATGCTTGTTGCCCAATTTGTAATTGATTCTTACCGCCGCATCCCACAAAAAATTCGCATTCTCTTTTGTGTTTTTCAAATTATTGTCATCGTACTTGTAATCGTATATTTTACCTGTAAGTATTGGATGAATTTCAATCTTATCAAAATCGAGAAAATAGTCGATTGAAAATTTAGGCAGAAAAACGGCATAATCGACATTGTTCTTATAGGTTTCAAGAGCATCGATATTCGTTGTAGAGCTTTGCAAACTGTTTTTAAAATAATTTGCCGCCAAATTAAGGTTCAGCTTATGTCCCTTTCGGCTTTTGGTATAGTAATTACTTTGTAGTTTAATACTTTGTTTTTTAGAGTTTACCGATTGGGTATTAACAGCATTGGGGCTAAAAGTATCGGTGTTAAAATCAATACCCGAAATTAATTCCAAATTTTCCGGTTTTTCGCTAATGGCTGCTGCTCCCTCTATTTTTAACGCACTTGTTTGGTTTATACGATGGGTATATTGGGTAAAATTAGATAGGAAATGCTCTTTTAAAAGAAGGTTTTCACCTTGCTCCAATCCGTTTCGAATACCTGATTGACGATTATCGTTCTTGATTCTTGAAAACTTCATTTGGGTAAAAATCGAGCTCTTTTTACTTAAATGGGATGTAAACATTGCCCGGGCATTAAAATAAAGTGGTTTGGCTTGTTTTCTGCCTGATTGTTGAATTACAATTGGGTTATCCGGATCAATATTGATAATGGTGTTTGAACTGCTTTCTTCTATCGCTTTATCCGACAAGGCATCGATGTTTATTCGTAAAACTTCTGTTTTTGAAAGTCTGGGCAAGATATTTAAGCTGCCAAAAAACTCGCTGTTCTTAATGCTATTCCCGGCTTGCAACAGTTCGTTGGAATTGCCAATATAACCAGGTGCATCCAATTCTCGTGCATTAATTCCTCCCTTTGATTCCTGAATATAATCCATTCCGCTAAAGTGGTTTGCACCGCGCCTGCTACCCATATTGTTATAGGTAAGAAAAGAAAATCCCTTTAGCTTTTTTGTAATGGCTATTGCCGTACCATTTAAATAGTAGCGGTCTTTGTAGCCATAACCTGCCGTGGCTTTCCCCGATAATGATAATCCATCATCAAATTTTAAATTTAAGGCTACTTTTTCGTTTTGGGTTAGGCCTTGCAGAATAGGATTATCTTCGAAATTTTCTACAGCCTCGACACCTACAATATGTTTTGCATTAATATTTTTGGTTCCTACGGTATATCTGCCATCAAAAAGATTGTCACCATCGAGCAATACATTTTTTACATCCTTCCCTTTAAATTTAATTTTTCCGTTGTCTTCAATGCTTACACCAGGTAACTTTTTCAGGATATCCTCAGCAATATGTTCACTGCCATCGGTCAGTTTTTCAAGATTAAAAACAGTTGTGTCGTTCTTTATGCGAACTTTTGGGGCAGCAGCTTTTATCTCCACCTCATTCAGCAATTCGGTACGATCTTTCAGTTGAATGTCTTCATGAAACTTTACCGTATTTTTGTTCACCAATAACAACTTTTTATACTTCTGATGCGATAATGATGAAGTTTCCAAAACCAACTCATTCAACTCGGTTTGGTAATTGATTCTGTAACCACCTGCATCATTGGTTACAGCAAAAGCCACAACCTGGCTGACAGTGTCATTTAAAGTAAGTAATACATCGATATAAGGCACAGGATTACCTTTTTGATCGGTTATAGTACCTGTTATTGTAATTTCTTTTTGTGCCTGAAGAGAAAGGAAAAACCCAAATAAACAAAAGCAGACAAGTAAGATTTTTTTTCCCATGAAAGAAGGTTTAATTATTTTGCTTTTTTATGTATCCCCAATCGTTTCCTTTTACAATAATTTCCAATCGATCTTCTGCCAGCATTTCAGAACTAAGTACTGCTTTATCAACATCCATACCCATTTGTCTGCCAGCCCTATGCTCTGATGCCAAATGTGATTTTACGCTGTTGTTTTGTGCCTTTACCTTCTTTTTATAAATACTTGTAAACGCTTCCCAATCCAAAGTCTTCTTATTTTCGAAAGGATTTTTAATGGTATTGCCTGAGACTTGAACTTTTAAAGTAACTGCTTCAATATTTATTTGCTCGTCACTCGTTTTTATCTGTAGAACAACCCCAGGCAAGCCATAAAACTTAAAAGGTGCAGCTTTAAAGGGTAATTCGGCAGTAAAATAAGCTACATAATCCCTACCACGAAAGGTAGTAGTAGCTTCCTGGCAATTGTATTTCAAAAGTTTTTTGGTGTGGCCTGTTAACTGCCATTGCATTTGATTCAAAGGTTCTTTGGTGTAAAAATATTTGTCAGCAACTTTATCCTGACTAATTAAATACTGCTCTTTATAGTTTTTGTATACAGATACATCCGGGTTTGTTTTGGAAGGTACAGGAACATCTATTTCCATTCCATTTCTTATTTTGGCTTTCACTACCTGTCCCTCTTTTATACCTGATTTTAAAATGCTAATACAAGCATGCTTATTGCTGCTTACTTCAAAGGTTTTTTGCTCAAGTTTGTTGGGCGAAGTATAATTGTAGACTATAAAAAGTTCTTTTTCCTGAGCATTTGTCATGCTCACAACAGCTAATAGAATTAAAATACCTGCAATTAAATTTTTCATACCTATCGTTTTACAGAATAAATAATACTTGATTCTTTTATCGAATTCTTAATTGAAAACCTGCTGATTAAGATTTTTAATAAATCCTTATCAACTTGTATCTAAAACAAGAAGTAATACCAAATGCTCTTTAGTGTTTTGTATTAAATCATACGATTAATTTCGTAGATTAAATATATACGTATTCTTTCGTACATCAAAACTTTAATACGAAAAAATTCGTATATAATGTGTTTTTTACCATTTACAAATCCACCTAAGTTCTTTATCAATAGGAATTTATCCTTTATTAATAAAGGATAAAAGTGAGAGCAAAAAGAACAGCTCAAGCGGATAAGAGTTAATTCTTCTTGGCTGCCTGCAATTGCTTTTTCAAATAACCCAGATCATTTTCTCTAATTATAATCTCTAAACGTGGTTCAGCCATGTTTGTATTCATTCGTGCCTTATCTGCTGATATATCCATTCCCATTGCCTGCCGTTGTTTCATAGCTTCTCGCATTGCAAGCTTCATTTTTATATTTAACTCTTTGTTCTTTTTCTTATAAATAACAAGAAAGTCATCCCAGCTGATTAATTTCTTATTTTCAAATGGATTTTTAAGCTCACTTGCCTGCGCTTGTATTTTTAACTCTTTTGCCTCAATGTTGATTTGTCCGTCGCTTGTTTGTATTTGTAATATTGCTCCCGGCAAACCATAAAACTTAAAGGGTGCAGCTTTAAACGGAATTTCAGTTGTAAACCAGGCAATGTAATTCCTTCCTCGAAAATGAGTTGTTGCTTCCTGGCAGTTGTACTCCAACACTTTTTTCTTCTTACCAGATAATTGCCACTGCATTTGGTTTAAAGGTTCTTTGGTAAAAAAATCTTTCCCTGAAATTTTTTCCTGGCTAATCAAATACTGCTTTTTATAATCTTTGTAGATGCGTATATCCGGCTTTTCCGGAACTTTAAAATTTGGGTTAACTGCAGCAGCTTGAGGAATCTTTTTTAAAAGGGCATCCATATCGGTGGCCGATTTATATACAGATAGTGAACCTTTTTGATCAGCATATACTTCAAAAGCTCTCTTTTCTACTTCATAATCTTGCATAAAGTAATTGTATGAGATGAATAATTCCTGATTTTGAGCCTTACTCGTTACAGCTAATACACTCAACAATAAATATATAAATATCGTTTTTCTCATTTTTTGATTATTTAATTATTACGAATCGAATGAATTTTTTAAAACATTAAAAGTTCCCAATCATATCAATATGTTTCTTTCTTTTAAGGTTTTGTAAAATTTGTCTTTATAACTGTCTGAAATTGGAATTAAATCATCGCCAATTCTTATTCTATTCCGTTCAATATTTTTAATTTTTGATATTGCAACAACATATGAATTGTGGACTCTCTGAAAATCTGATGATGGCAAGACATCAAGTAAATTCTTAAAGGTTTGCAGAATCATCAGTTTTCGATCTGTGGTATGAATCTGAAGGTAATCTTTCATTCCCTGAATAAATAGAATGTCTTCCAATACAACTTTCTCGATTCGACATTCAGTTTTTACGAAAATATAATTATTGTCTACATTAGTATTCAAACTTTTTAATTGATTGTAAACCTTATCAACAGGTTTTAAAAATCGCTCGAAAGTGAAAGGTTTTAGTAGATAGTCAACAACATCCAACTCATACCCTTTCAAGGCATACTCGTCGTAAGCTGAAGTAATAATCACCTTTGGCCTATTTTGCAGAGATTCCAAAAACTGTATTCCTGTAAGTTTTTTCATTCTTATATCAAGAAAAATCAGGTCGACAGAATTTCTCTTTACATATCCAATCGCATCAATTGCACTATTAAATCCTTGCAATAGATTAAGATAATCTACCTGTTCAATAAATTCCATTATCTTTTTCAAGGCAAGAGGTTCATCTTCTATGGCAATACAATTAATTTTCATTGAGTTGAATTTTTAAGTTCACTTTAAAAACCGAATGATCCGATTTTATTGACAACTTATATTTGCTTTTATAAATTAAATCCAGTCGCTTTTTTACCGTATCCAAACCAATACCATGAGTCTTGTCTTTATCGGTTTCCGATGTATCAAAATCATTTTCACAAATAAAATTAAAGGTTTGGTTCTCTACACTAATTTTAATTCTGATACCATTTTCGATAGTTGAATCAACAGAATGTTTAAATGCATTTTCTACAAAGGGAATCATAAGCATGGGAGCAATTCTACACTCTTTATAATTTCCATCTATTGAGTAGCTTAAAAACTTTTCATTTTTTAACCTCAATTGTTCCAAAGACAGATAGTTTTCTAAATGTTCGATCTCTTTTTGCAATTCTACCCAATCCAATTTTACATCTTTAAGCATATACCGCATTATATCCGAAAGCTTAACCAACGAGCTCGAAGCTTTTTCCTGATTATCATGAATTAAAGCATCAATATTATGCAATGTATTGAATAAGAAATGAGGATTGATTTGATTTTTTAATAATGCCAAATTACTTGCAACATTTTCCTTTTCTAAATTGATCACATCATTTTTTTTCTTAAACCAATCAATAAAAAATCGAAATAAACAACCTATTATCGTCCATAAAGAAATTGCAGAAATAGGAACTAGTGCATAGGCAAATAACTTATCGGAAATTAAGAACATGACAGAATAAGCTACAACTATCAATAAAACAGAAGCCAACAAATAGGACATTCTCCATCTTACCCTCATAATCAAACCATAGCCAACATAAAAAAATAATGGAGGTAGAAAAGTATTATAAATCATTACTTCACCTAATTCTTTGGGGGATAAGAATTTGGAAGTTAAGGGAAAAACAACTCTTGAAACTATTAATGTTACCCAGAAAGCGATGTGCAAATAAACTACAGTTGATTTCTTCATTTTTTTTATAATTTTCTGATTTTCAAAATTCAATATTTATACGATATTTTAAAAATCAATTCTATTCTTCCTGATATTTACTCGACCTTTTTTGCTTTTTAATCGATACTTTCAATTTTGTATCAAACAGGCAACTTTTAAACTTCTAAATTATTACCTATTAATACCTCTGAAAAACAAAAAATCCCAAGCAAAGCTTGAGATTTTACTTAAAAATGGCAATTTTCTTCTAAATACTTTTTAATTCTTGTACTTTCTGCATAAAAACATTCAATCTCTTTTCTGAAATCGGATTCTCCCAAAAACCATTTTCCTTAAA
>JAOARS010000300.1 GCA_025210415.1 Marinifilum sp.
GGATGTGCAGGGATTTATTCTTTTGCCTCTGGATTCATCCAGAGGATTGAAAGATGTATTAAAATATCCTGTTAAAACAGGGGCGATTGTGAAATGGTTTGTGCAGGGATTTATTCTTTTGCCTCTGGGTTTATCCAGAGGATTGCAAGGTGTATTAAAATATCCCCCTGTTAAAACAGGGGCGATTGTGAAATGGTTTGTGCAGGGATTTATTCTTTTGCCTCTGGATTCATCCAGAGGATAAAAAAAGAATTCAATAGAGAGGATTTTAATCATTGTTTTGTTTAGTAAAAAGCTGTATTTTTTCTTTAAAATAGAAAAACAGAACTATGCCACATGTTAGGATTTACATTCATGCCGTTTGGAGCACAAAATATCGCGAACCCTTTCTTCATTCCAATTTATTAAGAACAAAGGTTTGGAAACATATCAAGGAAAATGCTTGGGAGAAAGGCGTGCATGTTAATTTTGTCAATGGATATACCGATCATTGTCATTGCTTAATTGAACTGCAATCCAATCAAACCATAAGTAAAGTAATGCAGTTGATAAAAGGAGAGTCCTCTCATTGGATCAACGAGAATCGATTGTGTAAGGGATTTTTCGAATGGCAAAATGATTATTATGCAGTCTCGGTTAGCAAATCCATGTTACCAATTGTCAGGAATTACATCAGGAATCAGGAAATTCATCATTCCAAAAAAACATTCGAAGAAGAAGAGAATGAATTGGTTGAAAAATTTGGTTTTGAGAAGATAATTGAATGATATGTTTTAAAACCCTCAGCTAAAGAGACTGTGTGAAAATAGAATTTCTCCCCAAATCAACACAAGTGTTTATAAATGAATCACATATGTTGATATCTTTTTGGATTTAAGATGTACATTTCTGTGTTATTTCACTATATTCCAATTAGTTAAATAAACAAAAAGCTTATGCATTATAAATTACCCAAAAACAGAGGAGAGATTGTTCTTTTTCCACAAGTAGATTTGTGGATTGAGAGTAATAATTGGGTTCGGCTGCTCGATCTTATTGTTGATAAATTGGTGTCAGAAAACCCCGAACGATTCATTTATAAAGGAAAACACAAAAAGGGGTGTACAAGTTATTCACCTGCTACCATGATAAAACTTTTACTCTATTGTTACTTCAACTGGATACCGGGCAGCCGTAGGATGGAAAAGGAAAGCTATAGAAATTTGGAACTTTTATGGCTTCTGGGTGATCTTCACCCGGATCACTGGACTATCTGCCAATTCCGGAGGGAGAATAAGGAAATGCTCAGATATGCAACAATTGAGTTCCGTAAATTCTTAAAAGAGAACGAGTATATTGATGGTAATACGCAGGCTGTTGACGGTTGTAAAATGAAAGCTTATGCATCACCCGATATGTTTACCGAAGAGAAGATCGTGAACCGTATTAATAAAATTGAAGAGCAGTTAGATAAATTTTTAAATAACGCAGAAGAAATCGACAACCTTGACAGTCAGATAGAATCGGAAGCCCGGGAAAAGAAAGATTTAATCAAGAAGGTAGAAAAACTGCAACAAGAGAAGCTTAAGCTGGAAAAGTGTCAAAAGCAATTAAAAAATAGCGATAAGAAATACATTTCTCCTAATGATTACGATGCCAACTTGATGAAAACACGGGATGGTAAAAAAGCGGGATATAATGTACAATCCGGAATTGACTCAAAATATAAAATGGTGACATTGGCAGAGGTAACAACAGAACAAACGGATATTAACCTGCTGGAAGACTGCTATACAAAACTTAAAGAGCAGTTGGGAATTAAGCCAAAAAAATTACTGGCCGATAAAGGTTATGCGAACACTGAGCAATTGAAAAAAATAGAAAAGAGCCGCAAAACGACCTGTTATGTGCCCTTACAAAAAAACAAGTCAAAAATAAAAGACCAGGAAAATGGGATCCACTTCAAGCATAACAAGGATGATAATGATATGACTTGTTCTCAGGGCAAAAGACTAAAACTGATATCAAGGAACTACAAACAAGGGAATAAGATTTACAACATATATCAAGGACAGGAATGTACTGACTGTGAAATTAAAACGCTATGCACAAAATCAGAAAATGGGAGAAGAGTAAAAATTAATATCAATTATAAATGGATCAATGGATATGCACAAAGAATGCTGAGAGAACATGCCAAAAAGTATGTCCGGCAAAGAAAAGCAATTGTAGAACATCCATTTGGCTCCATAAAACTATTTATGGGTAAGCACTGCTTTATACTTACCGGGAAAAAGAAAGTACAAATTGAGATTGATATTTATTCTACTGTGTATAACATCAAAAGACTCCTGAATGTTGCAAGTTTTAACCAAATAAAGGAGCAAATTGAAAAGTATAACTGGAAAATTGCTTAAGAAGCAGATGGTTAAATTAATCCTGTTTAAAAAATTAGTACAAATAGCCCCGGATTAAGAAATGGTGTTTTCACACAGTCTCTTGTAAAGCGGGTGCAAAGATAACGGATACTTTTCCTCTTTTCCAAATCGAAAAATCAATTTTTTTTCTTAAAACTAGCCTAACAGACTGATAACCCGATGGAAAAAATTTTGAGAAAAGTTTAAATTTTCTCAATCGGAAGATATTTTCGTGAATTTAATCGAGTAGGTAGGGGAATTTCTTCCCCGCCCTCTCACATCACCGCACGTACTCTCGTATACGTGTTTTTTTCAACTGAAAAGTATACCATTATTTTAATCCAAAAGTATACCATTTGCTTTAAAAGACAAAGGTATTTTCTTCCTGATTGGGTTACCCCA
>JAOARS010000301.1 GCA_025210415.1 Marinifilum sp.
ATTATTCTTCTGCTATTTTAAGTTTACACTTCATTAAAAAATTGCGCCGTAACTCTGCTATGCCTTAATTTTTTAACTTGTCTAAACTCAAAATATTCAAAACAATTTAACGCTCATTCCAAAATAAAATTGGTATAACATAGAAACTCAGGGTGATACTAACAGAAAATAATTAACTGTAAATCTAATTTGTTATGAAAGCATTGGTAGGTGGAGCTTCCGGTTTTACGGGGGAAAAATTGTTAAAACGTATTTTATCTGATGAGGATTATAATAAGGTGTATGCACTGGTAAGGACTGAACTGCCAATTAACCATTCTAAGTTGGAGCAAATAAAGGTTGATTTTGATCATCTTACTTCAGATTGTATTCCTAAAGATATTGAAGTTGGATTTTGCTGCATTGGAACAACAATAAGAAAAGCTCAAACAAAAGACAATTTCAGAAGAGTGGATTATGAATACATTACCAAGTTTGCCAAAGTTTGTGAGAAGAGTGGCATTAAGAATTTTCACCTGATTAGTGCTATTGGGGCTAGTCCGGAATCCTACTTTTTTTATCAAAGGGTGAAAGGAGAAGCTGAAAGTTTTATTAATTCTCTGGAGTTTGAATCGGTTACCATTTACCGACCTTCAGTTATTTATGGTGGCAGAAATGAATTCCGGCTGTTCGAAAGCTTTGCAGCATGGATCAGCCGAAACTTTAAATTCTTATTCGTCGGAAAACTAAATCGAATTCTTGCAGTTACAGGCGACCAATTGGCCAAAAACATTCACTTAAAATCGAAACAGTTTATCCCAGGTCGTTGGATTATAGAATCCGAAGAAATTTTATGAGCGTATTTCTCAAACTTGGTTTATTTTAATCACGCACAACATCTCTTGCCGAAGCCTGCGCTGTAGGCATAATCAATATGTCGTTAATATTAACATGAGCCGGACGAGTTGCAATAAACTCTACAGTGTCTGCAATATCATCAGCATATAAAGGTGTAAAACCATTGTAAACCTGATCAGCTTTATCTGCATCTCCTTTAAATCTAACAATTGAGAATTCTGTTTCTACCATTCCCGGAGCAACCGAAGATACTTTAATATTATGTGGTAGCATATCAATCCTCATGCCTTTAGTTAGAGCATCGGCAGCATGCTTGGTTGCACAGTATACATTACCTCCCGGATACACTTCTTTTCCTGCAATAGAAGTAACATTAATAATATGGCCCTTTTTTCGTTCAATCATTAAAGGGCTTACAGCGCGAGTAATGTAAAGCAAACCTTTAATATTGGTATCAATCATTCTTTCCCAATCATCAATAATTCCATCTTGCAGAGCCGAAACACCAACAGCCAGGCCAGCATTGTTTACCAAAAGGTCAATATTTTTCCATTCTTCCGGAAGCTTACTAATTTTATCGAACACCTCTTCCTGTTTGCGTACATCCAAAACAAGTTTGTAAATATTACATTTATATTCTTTTAATATTTCACTTTCTAATCGGTTTAAATTTTCTTCTCTTCTCCCGGAAATAATCAGGCTGTATCCAACTTTTGCCATTTTTTTAGCACAAGCTTCTCCAATACCTGCAGTAGCACCTGTTATAAAAGCAATTTTATTCATGTGTTTAAATTTATGTTGATTTACCATATGAACTTCGATCTCTAGGAATTTCGATGAATCCAGAAGGACTCGACGAAGTTAATTTTAATTCCCGAATCAAGTTCGCAACAAGCTACACTTCTGTTAGTAACTTGGTATACTAAATTCATGTTAGGTTTATGTTTGTGACATTAGCTTTGTTATGTCGTTGGAACGATAGAATTACAACTCGTCACAGTTTCTTAGTGTTGTAAAGGTAAAAACTAAGGTGATAATTCGTGTTCCTATCTTATTTTTTTTAAATTTAAAATGTTCATCACCAATAAACTTGTACCATGGAAAAACAAGACGTTTCAATTCAAGTAGCAGAAGATCTTGGAATTAATAAAGAATCATACGATAAAATAGCTCAAAGTTTAGGTCGAAATCCTAATTTGTTGGAATTACAGATTTATTCTGTAATGTGGTCCGAGAACTTATCTTACAAAAGTTCTGCATCATGGATTTCTTCTTTGCCAAATAAAGGCGATAATATTATTTCAGGGGCCAGAGAGTCTAGTGCCGGAGTAATTGACTTAGGCAATGGGGAATGTTGTGTTTTTAAAATGGGAACACATAACCACCCTTCAGGAATTGATCCGTACCAGGGAGCTGCAACATGTGTTGGTGATGTGTGCAGAGATATTGTTTCTCTCGGAGCCAAGCCTCAAATTGTTCTGAATTCTTTGCGCTTTGGCGATTCTACACTAGATAGAACCAAATGGTTGATGGGTGAAATTATTAAGGGAATAAATGACTATTCCAATGTTCTTTACATTGAAGATATTGGGAGCGAGATATTCTACAATTCATCATATGATACAAACCCGATAGTTAATGTAATGGTGGCAGGCCTTGTTTCGAAAGATAAACTTCTTTTTGAGAGAAAACTGGAAGCAGGACAAGTCTTACTTATAGTTGGTAATCCTACTGGTTCCGAGGGTGTTTTCGGGCAAAATGAAAGTTTTACAATCCCTAAAGGAAATCCTGATTTGGGAAATTCTTTAACCGAGGCCATATTAAAACTGAATGAGCAAGATGCATTGGTACGAGTTGAGAATATGGATATGGCCGGAATCTTAAATTCGAGTTCGGTTATTAGTGCACACGCTAAAACAGGTATAGATATTGATTTAAATAAAATACCTTTAAGCCAGGAAGGAATGAATATTGAAGAAGTTATTCTTTCCAGAACCCAGGAACGATATATGATTGTTGCTGACAAGAAAAATGCAGATTTGATTAAGAAAACTTTTACTGAGAAAAATATTGTCTGCGAAGAAATAGGATCTTTAACAAGCAATGAAAGCTTAAGATTTATTGAAAATTCAGAAATAGCGGCTGAAGTTGTTGCCAAAGATTTGGTAATGGGATTTGGGGCTCCACAAGTTGATAGAAAATTTCATGATATGAATCAGGAAAATGATATTGATTATTTAGAAACCGTTCCGGAGCCTGATAATTACTGGAAAGTAATTAATAAAATGGTGAATAACCCAAATCTTGTAATTAAAGAACATTTGCAACGAAATATCGAAGAAGAAAGAGACAATTCTCCTTCCGATGCTCAAATTACAATATTGGGAGAAGATAAAAAAGCTGTATGTTTTACTGTTTCCGGAAACTCGGTTTATTCTTTTAATAATGCTTATATCGGGGCGCAAATAAATATTGCAAGAGCGGCCAGGCGAATTGTTTGTTCAGGAGGAAAACCAATAGCAATAAATGATTGCTTGAATTTTGGTAGCCCTTTAGAAGAAAACGTATACTCCCAGTTTGTTGCAACGATTAAAGGAATTGCAAAAGCAAGTTCTTATTTCGATACACCTGTAGCAGGTGGAAATGTTAGCTTTTTTAACGAAAGTTCAGTTCTTGGAAAAAGAAAAGCCATTAATCCAACTCCTGTTATTGCAATGATGGGAATGCTGCCAAACAAGGAAAATCGGATGTCCTATATTTTTAGAAATAAAGGTGAGATGATTTTCCTGATTGGAAGATCTCGAAATGACATTGCCGGTTCAGAGTATTTGTGCTCTTACCATCAAAAGTGCCAGGTTGGAATTCCTTATTTCAATATAGAAGAAGAAAAAGCAATTAATACCACTGTAGCCAAATTAATAGAATCCAAACTGATTTGTTCTGCGCATAGTGTAGAACGTGGAGGTTTGTTCTTCAATTTAATCGAATCGGCCATGCCATTGGGTTTAGGTTTTGATATTACATCGCCAGCCGAGGTTCGAATGGATGCGTTCTTGTTTGGCGAAGCCCAGGGAAGAGTGGTAGTTTCAGTATCAATGGAAAACGAAAACGAATTTGTTGATACGATGATGGAAAGTGGTTTGCCATTTTCAACTTTAGGACACATTACAAAAGGAGAATTAAGAATTGATGATATTTCTTACGGTTACATTGATGAATACAAGAAAATTTACATGAAGAATAACATCATAGGATAGATAATTTTTGAAAATACGATGAAATAAGAAAACAAAGAATCATTATCTGATTCTTTGTTTTTCATTCATTATATTTGTGCGGCCATGAGTAATTCAAATGGTCGCATAATTTTTTTGAAACCTATAAGATTTGAAATCAGAAAGTCGGTAGGTTTCTTTCTACTAATTAGAAATAGCAATTCGTGGTAAACCCATATAAAGATTTAGACAAAGGGAAAAAGGCGCAAGTGGCGTTAATGTTCAATAATATTGCAAAGAAATATGATTTTTTAAATCATGTTTTGTCAATGGGAATTGATAAGTTGTGGAGAAAAAAAGCAGTAAAGCTCTTGAAACCTTTACAACCAAAAATGATTTTGGATATTGCTACAGGAACCGGAGATTTTGCACTGGCAAACCTAAAGCTGAACCCGGATAAAGTTGTAGGAATTGACATTTCTACTGAAATGTTAGCGGTAGGAAGAGAGAAAGTTGCAAAAAAAAATCTTTCACATAAAATAGAGTTGTTAGAAGGAGATTCTGAAAATATTCAGTTTAAGGATAACACTTTCGATGCAATTACGGTAGCTTTTGGAGTTAGAAATTTCGAGAACCTTGAAAAAGGATTGCAAGAAATGAATAGAGTTGTAAGGCCTGGAGGTAAGGTTGTGGTGCTTGAATTTTCAAAACCACGAAACTTTCCGGTTAAACAAATTTACAATTTCTATTTTTTCAGAATTCTTCCATTTTGGGGTAAAATGGTATCTAAAGATGCATCGGCTTATACTTATTTGCCCAAATCGGTTGATGCCTTTCCGGATGGAGAAGATTTTCTGAAGATTTATGAATCTTGTGGTTTTGCCGAAACAAAACAAATAAAATTAAGTTTTGGCATTGCTTCAATTTACATTGGAACCAAGCCAATACAATAATTTTATATTTTAGTGGTTATTACTAAAAATAAACGATCCGGATTGAAAAAAATACTATTCATATTACTCTGCCTTTCCTTTTTTTCTTCTGCTTTTTCGCAACGAGGACGCGGATATAAAGCTGAAAGCATACTAAATTACCAAAAAGTCGATCAGAAATGGTTGCACTTTGGTTTTACACTAGGTGTAAATAGCATGGACTTTGCTATTTTTAATTCGGGCAGAACCGATGCCAGGGCCGAACAAGTTGTTTTTTCTCCTGGATTTTCGGTTGGAATTGTATCCGATTTGCGTTTACACGATAATTGGTCGTTAAGATTTTTGCCCGGGCTTGAGTTTGGCGAACGAACCATTAAATATTCAAACTTACCTGAAGATGAGGTAAATGTTGAAACTGTATTGGTCAACTTGCCTTTACTGCTTAAGTATCGCGCAAAGCGATTGAACAATTACAGGCCATATTTGGTTGGCGGAGCCAGTTATAAAATTGATGTTCAATCGCAAAATGCACTTGATCCTGAAAATAACATGCTCATTCGTTTGAATACTACCGATGTTTACCTGGAGCTAGGAGCAGGCATTGATTTTTACTTGCCTTACTTTAAACTGGCTACCGAATTAAAATTTGCAGTTGGCCTTCGCGACATTATCAATCATGAGTATGACATAAAGAACCCCGGATATGAGGCATATACAGATGCCATTCGTGGGATGAACTCGAAAATTATTACCCTTTCTTTCCATTTTGAATAGAATCCAATTGCGAATTTGAATTAAGGTTTGAAGTAAAGCTACCTCAGGTTTGGAATTTGAGGTAAGGTGAGCAAGAAATTTATAATTTCGCATGTTCGGGGTGAGAGAAATATCTCAAACTCGATATCCGAAAATTTTAAATTCCCGGGAATAAGGACTTATGCCGATACCTATCGGGTAGGCTGTGCAAAATTGAAAAAAATCTTCAGTCAGGATTTTAATAAACCTCTTCTTTTAAATCATGTATTTTCAAATAGATAAGCATTGGATACAGTTGCATTTTGAGCAGAAAAATCCAATTAAAAACATTTCAGAACTTCCATAAATGATA
>JAOARS010000302.1 GCA_025210415.1 Marinifilum sp.
AATTTGAGTAACCGTCCATTTCATGGACGGATAATACAGTAATTGTAAATCATTCCCCGAAGGGGGTAAATTCCTGAAAGTTATCCCCTTTCGGGGAATTAGGACCATTTTGTAGACCACCACCCGAGGAACGGGTGGTTACTCAAATTTAGCCACTTCGTGGCATACCATAAAACGTAAATTTTGTATCATTTATGGAAGATCTGAAATGTTTTTAATGGGATTTTTCTGCTCAAAATGCATCTGTATCCAATGTTTATCTGTTTGAAAATAAAAGATTTAAAAGAAGAGGTTTATTAAAATCCTGACAGAAGACTTTTTTCAATTTTGCACAGCCTACACTAGGGAACTAAAAATCACCTTTTTCACATTGCAATATAAAATTTGAGTTATCTTGATCATTTGATTTACCATGATGTTCAAGGTACTCATTTTTCATTCTATTCGTGATAATGCTAAATCTACATATAAACAAGATAGACAACTTGCCAATAGGTAAACCTATTCAAATGAACAGGCAACAAAATACTGTAAGTAAATAATCTTTCATTTCATCTCTCAGAAACTTCAGTGCACTCGTTGTATGCTTTTCCACAGTTTTAACAGAAAGTTTTAACTCCTCCGCAATTTCTTTATTTTTCATTTTAGATATTCGTTTCATTTTGAATATTTTTCGTTGTTGATCTGGCAGGAGTTCAACTGCATTTCTAACTTTAATTTCTAATTCCTGTACGGTTTCAGCATAATTTTCATCATCATAAATTGAATTTGCTATCGAATAATTCTCCTCATTCTCATCCGTCAAACATGAAGTTAGCTTTTGCTCTGCCTTTTGCTTTCTTTGATAATTAAGACTACTATTACAAACAGATTGATAAAAATAAGATTTTACCGAAGTTTTTATATGGATCTTTTTTCTTTTCAACCATACATTATAAAATACTTCCGAAACAATTTCTTCGGCTATATCTTTTCGATACACATACCTACGTGCACAAGAACAAAGTGAAACGTAAAGTTCTCTAAAAAGCATTTCATAAATCTTTTCATCACCTCTTCTTAAACCTTTCCGAATCTCTTCTTCCTGAATCATTTAAATAAATCCTCCTTCAAAATACATTGCAAATCTATCCTATAATTTTCAGATGATCTGTTAAATTAATTTTAAAAAAACAGTAAGTAATCATTCCAAATAACCTCAGCTATATGGTTTTTGAATTTGCTTCTTTATTTATATTATCATAAATATTTTTTAGATGTTAAAAATTAATATACCGTAAATTTGTATCATATAATTTGCGATTTATAGGATCAATTAAAATTAACCATAAAAATCTACTTTTAATTCTTGATTTAAATTATTAACATTTTGCAGGTTCCTCAATACAATTCTCTTCATTTATTTCTCATTCTTCATCATGAACATGTTAGGCTATACTCATAACTGATTGTTAATAATTTATCGACATCATACAGTGTGAAAATTTAAATCAGAAATGCTATAATTAACAAGGATATATATAAGTGCCTTAAGTACTTAAAATTGCCATAAAAAACGATGGTTGTCCAAAAAGAAAACACTTCCCAATTTATTTAATATTTCCATCCTAAAAAACTACGAGAGGAATGTCCGACTTTACGAACACTCCTCTTTTAGAAGAACTCATAAATTCCATTATTTTATCTCCTACCAAAAGATCAAATAAATTTACAAGATTAGATAACGCATCTAATTTTATTAAAGCAAATTTGAACTGATAGTTTCTGGTGGATGTAGAATAATTTTACAGGATATTATTCCTCATGAATCACCACCTGAAACATTCATTATTTTTAAATTCACAAAATCCGATTTTATAAAAGTTTTTTACTCTCAACTTTTTAATGTCTTCAACCTTGTCAAAGTTTAAAAAAGTCTTGCTAAAAAAGGTGGAAATTTTCTCCTAAAGAGTGGAAATTTTAAGCAATTGGGTATATTTTCCCGGATTTTCTCTAATCATTAAGCATTTCTACCTTGAGTCATTGGAGGAAATAGAATAATGCCGATACTGAAAATATTAGGCTGTGCGTCCCGAATTCTATGGTTAATCCAAATATTTTCGGGGTTGCGAAGCAGCGGCTCATATATTTTCACATCTGTATATTCTTTTTTGAAGAATATCTTGTAATGTTTTTTTAAAGTTCATGCAAAAATGGGAAGCAGAAAGTTTGGCTGGTTTTATTTGGATGCGTATTTTTTAATTGAACACATAATTTTCCTATCCAAAGAAAGAAACTTCCTCCTTCTGCAAGGAATTATGCTTCTTTTTTAGAGAACATTTCTTATGCGATACCCAACAATGCTTCTTAAAATAACAAGTTTGCTTTCGACACAAGGAAACTCTCTTTCCAAATTGGGAAGCTTGCTTTTTGTATATTCAACAATGTCTCTTTCTTAAGAAAGTTTTTCTGCACCAAAAGCAAACTTGCCTGCTTTTGTTCCAATATTGCTATAAAAAAAGGGAACATTTTTTTACGCATAAGCAAATTATTCTCTAAAACATACAACATTCTTGTTTAATACCGATTATTTAATGATCCCAGATAGCTTTTGGGGATAATATCAAAATATGGAATTAATCTCTTTTCTAATTTTCATTCTCAATTGTACTTATTTCTTTTTCAGAAAATCATCAAAAGCATTGTAAGTTCCATCATTTTGCTGAGTTTCCATCTGTTTTTGCATCTGCATTTGTTGCGCAATCCAGTTTCTTCCCATTTCCTGAAGCTGAGTGTGGGCATGTGCAAAAAACATTTTATAGGAAGTACAAAAACGTGGCATACCATTGTCTTTTAGGTCTTTGACTCTGTCTTTTGTGCAGCCTCCGAAACAATGTTTTAAATAACTGCAACTCTTGCATTTTCTTGGCAGCTTCGCTTTCATACATCCAAACTGATGCTGTTTTTTCGAGTTGAGCATGTTAATGAGCTTTCCTTCCTTAATGTTGCCCAGCTTCCATTTTGGTTCCACAAAAAAATCGCATGAATATACATCTCCGTTGTGCTCTATTACCGTATAAACTCCACATTCTTTTTGCAGTGTACATTCCGGGGCAGGCACTCCCACATAGGTATGAAAAACAGAATCGAAATGGCGTATTGAAGTCGTTGGTACTCCCTGCTTAAAATCATTAATCCATAAATCCCAAAGGGTACAGAGTACCTCTCCGTATTTTTCAGGAGAGAGAGAAAAATCTGCTGCTTTACGAGGATTTTGCCTGTCGGGTTCAACAATGGGTATAAACTGCATAAAATCAAAGCCCATCTCTTTGTGGTAATTGTAGATCTCTTCAATGTAATCTGCCGAATAATCGGTTAAACAACTCAATACATTGGTGGCAACTCCTTTTTCCAATAACATTCTGGCATTTTTCGACACAATGTTCCAACTGGGCTTTCCATTTGCTGTCAACCGATAATGATCATGAATGTGTTGCGGACCATCTAAAGACAAGCCTACCAGCCAATTGTACTCTTTCAAAAAATCGGCCCATTCTTCGTTCAGTAAAAGCCCATTGGTTTGCAAACCGTTGCCAACTATTTTTCCGTTGCCATATTTCTGTTGCAGTTCAATTACTTTCCTGAAAAAATCCAACCCCATTAAAGTAGGTTCGCCTCCTTGCCAGCCAAATGATACTTCCGGGCCCGATTGTTCCAATACTTGACGAATTAAATTCTCCAGGATTTGCTCATCCATCCTGTGAACTTTTTGTTGGTGATAAAGTTCTGCTTTTTCCAGGTAAAAGCAATAAGTGCATCCCAGGTTACAATCAGGGCCGGATGGCTTAACCAAGACCGAGTTCAACTGTTTTTTTATCATTCCATCTATTCTATAGTCAGTAATTTCTGTATTGTACAGACTCTCCTGACGTATTCATATTTCT
>JAOARS010000303.1 GCA_025210415.1 Marinifilum sp.
AATGCCGCTTTAGAGGCAAAATTAGTGCCTGACCTGGATCGCGATATAGAAAGATTCAAAGATGAATTGATTATCATTTCCTTTTAAATTCAAAAAATGCCGAACAAAGATATTAATCTTCAATTCGGCATTTCTATTTATTTTCCTGATATCAGTAAAACATTAATATTTCCCTTTCTATTGACTTCAACAAAATGGTTGGTATTTTTTAATGCGCTTCCAACCAGTTCTTTCCTACTCCCATATCAACGGTAAGTGGAACGGAAAGTTGAACTGCATTTTCCATTTCTTCACGAAGAATTACTTTCATTTGTTCCAGTTCTGATTTCAGACAATCGAAGTTCAATTCATCGTGTACCTGAATAATCATTTTCGATTGCATTCCCTCCTTCTTCATTCTCTTATCGATGTTGATCATGGCAATCTTAATTACATCAGCGGCTGATCCCTGAATTGGCGCATTAATGGCATTTCGTTCGGCAACTCCACGCACAATGGCATTGCTTGAGTTGATATCTTTCAAATACCTGCGGCGGCCCATTAGGGTTTCTACAAACTCATCCTGACGCGCTTTTTCAATGCTTGCATCCATAAATGCTTTCACTTCAGGATAAGACTCAAAATAACCATCTTTAAGTTCTTTCCCCTCTTTTCTTGAAATATCCAATCGTTCGGCCAATCCCCAGGCAGAAATGCCGTAAATAATTCCAAAATTGGCAGTTTTTGCACGGCTACGCATGTCTTTGCTTACCTCATCAATTGGTAGTTTATAAATTTTTGCTGCTGTTGCCTGGTGGAAATCTGCTGAATGATTAAAAGCATCAATCATATTCTGATCTTTACTCATGTGGGCCATTAATCTTAGTTCTACCTGTGAATAATCGGCAGATAAAAATACATGATCATTGGTTGAAGGAACAAATGCTTTACGAATATACCTTCCCTGCTCTGTACGAATCGGGATATTCTGCAAGTTTGGATTGGTTGAACTCAATCGACCGGTTGCGGCTTCAGCCTGGTTAAATGAGGTATGAATTTTTCCTGATGCCTGATTGATATAGGTTGGCAATGCTTCTACATAGGTTGAGATCAACTTTTTTAGCGATCTGAAATCCAAAATTTTTTGTATGATTTCGTGCTTGCCTTTTAGTTTGGTCAGTACAGCTTCGGAAGTAGAATATTGCCCTGATTTGGTTTTCTTGGCTTTGCTATCCAACTCCATTTTCTCGAACAATACTTCTCCCAACTGTTTTGGCGAAGCAACATTAAATTCTACACCTGCCATTTCTTTAATTTCAGACTCTATCCCATTTACCTCTTCGTTCAACACCAAAGCATAATCTTTTAGGGTTGGAACATCCAAGGCAACGCCATTGAATTCCATGCTGGCCAGAATACTCATAAGAGGCATTTCTACCTCCTTAAACAACTTGCTTAAGCCGTTGGTCTCCATTTGCTTTTCAAGCTCTGATTTTAGCTCTAAACTCAGTACAACTTCTTCGCAATATCGATCATGCTTTACAGGTTCATCTTCCAGCATCAAACTCAATTGTGTTTTTTTTCCTTTTCCTTTCCCCTCTTCCTGAATTACATTGTAGTTTAATACTGAATTGGCAACAAATGAAAATTCATGCTTCAACTCTGGTTGAATCAGGTAATGTGCAATCATGGTGTCGAAAATTGGAGCTTTAACCTCACAACCCAACCATCGAAGTGCTAAAATGTCTTTTTTACAATCGTGACCAATTTTTATGATTTTCTCATCTTCGAAAATGTATTTGAATTCCCGAGCCACTTTTTTGGCTTCTTCTAAATTTTCGGGAAAAGGAACAAAAAAAGATTTGTCGTTCTTAAACGAGAAGCACATTCCTCTCAATTTTGAGGTGTTTGGATCGGAATCTGACAAAATTGTTCTAAATGCAAACTCTTTTTGAATACACAATTCCGCTTTTAAATCAGCTCTAACTAACTCATTATCTAGAATAAAAAACTTGGAATTTAAAGTATTTATGTCTCTGAGAATGATTTCTTTTTCTTCAACCACATTACTGTCTGTAGATTTCTCAGTCTGAGCATCGAAAAGATCAGCTTGATTCTTGAACACTCGTTCTGCTAGTGTAAAAAACTCCAATTCTTTAAAAACAGTTCTCAACTTGGCCTCATCAAAATCTATTAATTTAAAATTTTCTTCGTTGAAATCTATCGGTGCATCCAAGGCAATTTTTGCCAGTTTTTTCGAAAATCGAACTTGTTCTTCTGATGCTACAATTTTTTCTTTTTGCTTTCCTTTCAGTTGATCGGTATTCTCATAAAGTCCATCTATCGATTTGTATAATCCAATCAATTTTTGTGCAGTTTTTGGCCCAATACCCGGACAACCAGGAATGTTATCTGCAGTATCGCCCATTAACCCTAAAATGTCTATCACCTGATCGGCTGTTTCCACTCCAAAATTTTCCTGTACTTCGGGAATTCCCCAAACTTCAACTTCCTTACCAGATCGTTTTGGTTTGTACATGAAAATATTTTCACTCACCAATTGAGCGTAGTCCTTATCAGGAGTCATCATATACACTGTATAACCTTCTTTTTCTGCTTTTTTAGCCAGAGTACCAATTACATCGTCGGCCTCATAACCTTCAACATCCAATTCAGGAATATTAAATCCTTGAATAATGGATTTTATATAAGGAATTGATTTTCTCAAATCTTCAGGCATTGGCGGACGCTGTGCTTTGTATTCCTTGAACATTTCGTGTCGGAAAGTTGGCCCAACGGGATCGAATATTACAGCAATATGAGATGGCTTTTCTTTTTCAAGTACCTCCAAAAGGGTATTTGTAAATCCAAGCATAGCAGATGAATTAATACCTGTTGATGTAAACCTGGGATTCTTGATGAATGCATAGTAGGATCTGTATATCAAGGCAAAAGCATCTAATAAAAATAATTTTTTGCCGGAATTGCTTGTTGATGAGTGCATAGTATATTTGTGAAAATTAATTTTATTCTTATTTAAAGGAAACAAACCTAAGCTTTTTATTCTTCTATTTCATTATCATTTTCCAAAGCTTTACTTATTTTTTTTGCATTAAGCGGACTTACGACTGACTCGCCTAACTGTTTTTCAAGATCTTTACGTGCATTGCCAGCTACAGAACCTCCGGTTTTAGCTACTTGCTTGTTTTCTGAAAAAGATTTAGGTTGTTTCTTTTTAGAAAGTTCTGTTGTTGAAGTTTCGGCTAACATGTTAAGTACTAACTCTAAATTAGTCATGTTGTCCCTTAAATTTTCTTTCTTTAGTTCTTTTAAGTTTTTATACTCTCTGGTAGTTAAACCAGACCAAGCTTTGGTTATTTCATCAGTTAAAATAGCATATTCAAGCCCTTTTTGAACTCCTCTTTGTTCCCATTCATCCGTTAATTCCTTTCGAACCTCAATACTTTTAATTCTTTGATTGATCCAGTTTTTTGAATATCCCTTTTTCAAATAGGTTTCCATAGCTCTGTTAAATGCTTTTTCCGGATCTTCGGTTTCTTCTATTCTTTCGTAACCAATTTTTGCCAACCATATTTTAAAAGGTTCTGCTTTGGGTGATGGAATTGATTGAATTAAACGCAGTAATTGCTCTGTATCAGCAACATCTGTTTTATAGTATTTCCCATCTGAAGATTGCATTTTCAGTTGACTACAATTTGTAGCCAACTGACTTCCTTCTTTTTTTAACCTCGTCTTTAATACACTCCAATATTTCCTTGGATTAGCACTTTCGGTTAAAATTGCTACTATGTCTGTAATCGAAAAATACCATTTTTCTTGTTCGTCATCCCAATGAACACGAACACTTTGATCTTGAAATAGTTTAATAGCAGTTTCTTTAGTCATAATTTTCAATTGTTTAGATAACAATATAATTGAGAAACATAAAGATAATGAATACTTTTGAACAATTGAAAGCATAAAAAAACCCGGATAAAATATCCGGGCTCAACACATATCTTCAAAAGTTATTCATTATCCGAGGCATACCATTCTGCAAAAGATGTTGCTGTTTCGTGCAGTTTTAATGAATGAAGCTTTACCTCTTTTGGTAACCGAGTTTTAATTCTGTCTGCAAAATCAGCAATCATATTTTCGCAAGTTGGTTGGTAATCCATCACAAAAAACCGATCGAACATTTGTGGAATATTCAATTGATCGATATTTGGTGTATCTTTGCTAAGTACCAATGCATGATCTAATTGGTCAACGATTTCTTCCGCTACAATTGCTTTTAAATCTCCAAAATCCATCACCATTCCCAATTTCGGATTTGTTTTATCGGTAATAGGTTCTCCTATTACGGTTACAAACAAAATATAAGAATGACCATGAATGTTTTTACACAATCCATCATAGTTCCATAGGGCATGTGCCATTTCGAAATGGAACTCTTTTGTTAATCTAATTTTTGCCATTGTTATTTAATAAAAAAACCGGTATCATCCGGTTTTAAATCTTTATCCCTGTGTGCAATTGCTAATACAATCAACAATATTGCTCAAACTACAATGTTTTAAAAAGTAATAGGTATTCTTTCCTTCACGCTTTGATGAAAGCACTCCTTTATCCTTTAAAATTCCCAAATGATGAGAAGTTGTAGATTGTTCTATTTTTAATAATTCATGAATTTCAGTCACCGTCAGCTTCTTGCCATCTTCCAGATAACCTAAAATCGCAATTCTCATTGGATGAGCGATTGCTTTTAGCATATTTGCCGCCTGCTCCAGTTTTTCAGGTTCTAATTCTTTAATTTTCATCCGTTTAAAATTTATATTTATTTGCCAGATGGTTCCGATTATTATCGGAATCTCGATGAATTTTAATTTCCGAATCAAGTTCGGAATAAGTTACACTAGTAGCTTATTATGTTAAAATTAATATTCGTTTCATGCGCTATGATTAATCACGTAAATCATCAAATGCAAATATATAAATATATTCGTGATTGAATGCTATAATCATATCGAAATATTTAAATTTCTCGTTTTGTAGATAATTTATTTGTAGTCTTAATAAAAACGAGATATTTGTATCTGAAAATTTTAGATCCTAAGACAGTTTCAAGAGTAGGATAAATTGTTAACTTTGGTTTCTATGAGTTTGAAAAGAAGCAGTATTAGTACTATAAAAGCTCCTATTGAAAAGGAAATGAAGCGGTTTGATTCCTACTTTAAGGAATCGATGAAAAGCAAAGTTCGATTATTGGACATTATCAATAATTACATCATAAAGCGTAAGGGAAAAGAAGTAAGGCCAATTCTTACTTTTCTTAGCGCCAAATTACTTGGCGATATTCAAGATTCGACTTATACGGCTGCTGCTCTAACTCAATTGTTACATACTGCTACATTAATTCACGATGATGTTGTTGACGAAGCCTATGAAAGAAGAGGTTTTTTCTCTATTAATGCACTTTGGAAATCGAAAGCTGCTGTTTTGGTTGGCGATTATCTGCTTTCAAAAGGATTATTGGTTGCCTTGGAAAATAAGGAATACGACCAATTACAAGTAGTTTCGGATGCTGTTAGGGAAATGAGCGAAGGTGAATTGCTTCAGCTCGAAAAATCGCGTAAACTGGATATAACGGAGGATGTTTATTTTGATATCATCTATAAAAAAACTGCAAGTTTACTAGCTTCTTGTACTCAATTGGGTGCCTTATCGGTTGGTGCAAATCAAGATCAGCAAGAAAAATTAAAGAAGTTTGGAGAGTACCTGGGTGTTGCCTTTCAGATGAAAGATGATTTGTTTGACTATGAAAAGCAAGGAAATATTGGTAAACCTACAGGTAATGATATCAAAGAGAAAAAACTAACTCTTCCTTTGATTTATGTGCTTCGAAATGTATCTGATAAAGAGCGCAAATGGGCGATTAAAATCATCAGAAAACACAATAAGAATTCTGAAAAAGTTAATGAACTGATACAGTTTGTAAAAGAAAAAGGTGGTATTGATTATACTCGTAATAAAATGCTCGAATACAAACAAAAATCCTTACAAATATTAGCCAATTTTCCTGAATCTGAGACCAATAATTCTTTACGGGAATTGGTTGAATATACCATTTCCAGAAATAAGTAATTAAGTTGCTATTGGTAAACTAATTGTGAACTTACTGCCAACACCGGCTTCACTTTCAACTGAAATTGTTCCTCCATTTTTTTCTATGAATTCTTTACAAAGTAACAATCCAAGGCCAGTTCCTGTTTCATCTTTTGTTCCCAAACGTGTATAATTGGTATCGATACGGAATAATTTCTTCTGATTTTCAGAGCTAATCCCAATTCCACTATCTTCCACACTACAATAAATCAGTTTGCCATTCTCCACCAAGTTAATGCCAATACTTCCATTGGTGTCAGTAAATTTTAATGCATTTGATACTAAGTTTCGAATAACAGTTTCTATCATGTATTTATCGGCACACACATTTGATTGTACTTTATCTTCAACCTGAATCGAAATGTTTTTGCTCTCGGCTTTAACTCTGTGAAGCAATAAATTAGAATCTATCAATTCTCTTAAATTTAAATTCTCTGGTTTTAACTTTATTGAACCTGTTTGAGCACGTGACCATTCCAACAAGTTTTTAAGAAGATTGTATTCCTGCTTCACAGATGAATCAATTAATTCAATCATTTCGCTAAGCTGCTCTCGTTGCATATCCATATGATTTTCTTTAAGAATATGTACAATTGGCAACATTGCATTAAAAGGATTTTTTAAATCATGTGCAATTATCGAAAGAAACTTATCTTTTGTTTTAACAGCCTCTTCCAAAGCTTTTTCGTTTAATTTACGCAGGGTAATATCTCTGGCAACAGCCATTATGGTTTCTGTATTGCCATATTTATCAAATTCAGGTATCAATTGCCAATCAAAATATTTTTCTTCTCCATCAATGCAAAATGAAAACTCAACTACATTTAATTCGGAACTTTCGAATACCTTCTTCATCTCTTTTTCCCAAAACTTACACATGTGTTCAGGAAATCCTAGTTCCTCATGGGTTTTGCCAATAAATTCTTCCGGTTCAATATTTAAGAGTGGTTTTGTGGCTGCATTTACAAAAAGGTGTTTGAATTCTTTGTCAAATCTCATAATTAGATCCGGAGCATTTTCAACCAAAGTTCTAAATCGTTTTTCGCTTACCTTTAAATTTTCCTCAGTTTTTTTTCTTTTTTCCAGATTTCGCAGTGAAACAAAAAATAGCCTTTGCCCCTGTAAAGGAATTAAAGTTGCACTTACTTCTACAGGAATTCTTTCTCCTGATTTTCGAATCAATTCAGTTTCAAATAACAAATGATCTTTGTCATTCATTTGTTCTTGTCTTTTGCCAAATTCCATCGAATATGTGGGATCATCGATATCTTTAACCGATAGGTTTTTAAATTCTAACTCGGTATACCCTAACAAAAGCGGAAGTTTTGATCCAAAATCCAAAATGTTTCCTTTTGAATCATGAATTAGAAATGCATCGCCTGCAGATTCAAATATATTTTTAAAAAATTCCTCTCGCTGTCCAACTTTATCTACCAATTGATAATATCCGGTAATATCCTTACTTTCAACAACTAACTGTTCTACTGCACCATCCTCATTCAAGATTGGATTGATTGTTTTTTCTTCGAATTTTACGGAATTATTTATTTCAAATGATTTAAGAAATCGATCAGATTTTCCTGATTCAACTACTTCCTTTGCAAGACATTCTTCACATTCTTTATCTAGTTTATAAAAAGCCTTGTAACACTTTTTGCCTATAATTTCATTCCTTTTTTTGCCAAGTTGATTTAAACGATTTTTATTTACTTCAACTACAGTAAAATTAGGATCGATTACAGACAAATATTCCTGTGTTTGGTTTTTTGCATTCTGTAGTAAATGTTTAACCAAACCAGATTTGGTTCCAAACGATTGTTTTACAGTCTTTAACTCAGCTTCAAGTTCTTTTATTCTAAGTCGCAGATGTTCTGAGGATTCTTTATACATCTATAATAAATTATAAACAGAATGATTAATTTTTATCAATAATATTTTGAAGTTAAACATTTTTGTTTGTATTAAACGCAAAAAGTCGGAAAAAGTTTCCGACTTTTTTAAAATTTATAATTCACAGTATTAAAAATATGCGACTACTTTTTCCTCTCCTGTTTCTAATTTATGAATCTCTGTAAGAAGGTTATTTGCCAAGCTTGAAGCTCCTATTCTCAGGTATTCATTGTTAAGCCATTTCTCACCTAAGTTTCGATTAGAGATTGAATAGAACTCGATAGCATCTTTAGCTGTTGAAATTCCTCCTGCTGGCTTAAATCCTACCATACGACCTGTTTTTTCATGATATTCAGCAATTGCCTGTGTCATAATATGAGCCGCTTCTAAAGTTGCATTTACCGGAACTTTTCCTGTTGAGGTCTTAATAAAATCAGCACCAGCTTCCATTGCCAATATCGAGGCTGTTCTAATATTAGTTGCAGTTTTTAACTCGCCTGTCTCCAAAATCACCTTTAAATGGCCTTTTCCGCATGCTTCCTTTTGTGCTACAATCTCGTCGAAAACAGTTTGATAATCACCTGCAAGAAACGCACCTATCGATATCACGATATCAATTTCGTCAGCTCCTTTTTCTACAGCCATTTTACACTCTAATGCCTTAACTTCAATGTATGATTGTGAAGATGGGAAAACACCGGCCACAGAAGCAATATTAACTCCTTCTGCTTTTAAATTTTCATTTAATGTTGGAACCTGGTATGGGTATACGCAGATTGCAGCAACATTTGGCATGTCAAAATCATTCCGGAAGTTATTTACATTATCAGCAAAACTTTTGGCTCTTTCGTGTGTATCTGTAGAATTTAAAGTCGTTAAATCAATTAACGAAAAGTTTTTCTTTAAATTCTCTACACTGTACAACGAATCAAAATCAGTAGCAACAATCTCTTTCACCTGATTAGCAACTTCCTGATCGTTCAATTCTAAATTGTACGTTTTCAAGATTTCTAAAATGTTTTTCTTCATTTTTTGAAGTTTCAAAAATGTAATTAATTAAATTTTAACCGGTTACGAATTTCTTCGCTGATTTTTCCATTTCGTAC
>JAOARS010000304.1 GCA_025210415.1 Marinifilum sp.
AGAATTTGGGAAAAGTTATCTTTTAAGGTAACTTTGTTATATGGTTAGGAAAATAATATTCTTTGAAACACATTTCATCGAATTTTATCAAAATCAGGATGCAAAAGTAAAAGAGAAAATTCAGTATGTATTTGAACTGCTTAAACAAGTAGAAAGAGTACCCGAGAAATTCCTAAAATATTTGACCGGAACAAACGGGCTTTATGAAATTCGAATTGAATACCAATCGAATATATACCGGATATTTTGTTGTTTTGATGAAGGTAAATTGATAGTACTTTTCAACGGTTTCCAAAAGAAAACTCAAAAAACACCCAAAAAAGAAATTGAGAAAGCCGAAAGGTTGATGAGTTTGTATTTTGAACAAAAAGATAAACAAAATGGATAAATATAGAAGCATAAGAAACTTTGAGCAACTGATTGAAGTTGAGCATGGGAAAATTGGAACTGAAAGCAGGAATAAATATGAAGAAAGAGCGCAAATGTTTATTATTGCAGAAATGCTTAAAGAGGCTCGAAAAGAAGCAAAAATGACCCAAGAGCAATTGGCGGAAAAGGCCGGAACCAAAAAAAGTTACATTTCAAAATTAGAGAATGCTAAAGGAAATATTCAACTTTCCACTTTAATCCGAATCTTTGAAAAAGGTTTGAATAGGCGAATCGGACTAACTTTTCTTTAAAAAAATGATACGACAGAATTCTTTTGGTGATCTGTAGTGAATTATTTTTTTATTCGATTAGGATTCTTCTTCACAAAATCAGCCCATGAAGATGATTTACCATTTGCAATGGGATTACTACTCTGGAAAAAATGACACATCGCAATGGCAATTGCATCCGATTCATCAGGATTTTGAGGAAAATCTTTCATTTTAAAATATCGCTGAAGAATTACTGCCAATTGCTCTTTCGAGGCAGTTCCTGTTCCTGTAATAGCCAGCTTGATTTTACGCGGTGCATATTCGAAAATAGGAATGTTGCGTTGCAGTGCAGCAGCAATACAAACGCCTTGTGCTCTTCCCAGTTTCAGCATCGACTGTATGTTTTTGCCAAAAAATTGTGATTCAATGGCCAATTCATCAGGTTTATACTCGTCAATTACCTGTAATGTTCGCTGAAATATTTTCTGAAGTTTAATATACGGATCGTCAATTTTCTTCAAATCAAGCACTCCCGAAACCAAAATTTCCGGTTTTCTGTTTACAACTCTTATTAATCCATATCCCATTAAGTTGGTTCCCGGATCAATTCCCATAATAATTCTGTCGTTACTCAATTGACTTGTCTTTTTGTGCGAATTTTTGCAGTACAATTCCTGCTATAATCAGAATCAATCCTGCCAGGGTACTAAGATAGATAGATTCTCCGAGAATCAGATGAATAAATATCAAGGAGACAAAAGGACTCAGGAAAACCAAATGCCCGATTTTGTCGGTAGAATGGGTCAATTTCATTGCTTTTAACCAAAGTACATAGGCAATTCCGCACTCAACAATTCCAATGTAAATTCCGGCAAGTAAAGGTTTGGAATCAGGAAGTTTGAAATCTGAAAAAAACGCAATAGTGAGAACAATGTAGCTAAAACCAAAAATAAAATTTAAGAACAACTTTGCAACTTCTTCTCTGTTATCTCTAACATTGTAAATCCAATACAAAGCCCAGAAAATAGAACTGCCAATGGCCAATAAAACGCCAAATGGATTGGGAGTTGCAATGGAGGCAAATGAACCTTTGTTGGCAATTACAATCACACCACAAAAACTAAGCAAAATGCAAAGAATATTTTTGATGCCAATTTTCTGTTTTAACAATGGAATAGAGAGCAGAACCAAAGTAATTGGCCAAATGTAATTTAGGCTCATGGCAAGTTGAGCGGGCAATATGGCATAAGCTTTTAGCAATATCAAATAATACAAAAAAGGATTTAACAAACCCAACATTGCTGAGCTTAGATAATGTTTTTTGCTGATTGTAAAACTTTGAATAAACTGTTTTTTAAGAAGTAATAAAACGGAAAGAAAAACGAGTGCTGTACCTGATGAAATCATTAACAAGTGAAGAAAATCCATTCCTTCCAATGCAATCTTAAATGCTGTTGCTACTGTAGACCAACATAGAATAGCCAATAGGGCATAGGTGTATGCTTTTCTTTGTGTATTCAATATTTGTGAATTTAAACTTCCTGCAAAAGAGATGAAAAGCAGATTACCTGGTTTTGAAATCGTGCATTAAAAACTGCTTTGGTTCTTGGTTCAAAAGAATTCAAATACTTTTCGAGTTGTTCGCGAGTTTTAAACAAAAGTTGTAATGAATAGGTTAAGCCTCCATCATCTTTAGCTACCATTACCTTACAGAAATAGTTGTTTGAGAAAGTGCTGGTTTCTTTCAAAAGGGGAATAAATTTGGCCTTCATCCATTCAACAAAAACACTTTCCAATTCTTTATCTAGTAAGTAGCTTGTATTGTATATTATCATTTTTTTCATTTAAAATTCAGACAAATTTAAAAATAACAGAGCTGATATTGGCATTGTAAATCCAGTTATACAGTTAAAATATTTCTCGCTGATATCCGCTGATTTTCCCAGGGTATAAAATCTGCGTAGATTTGTGAATTTCATCTGTGTTTATCGGCAGCTATGAAGCGTGCTTTTTTGTGTTGCGCCTGTGGCAAAAAAGTATACTTATGAGCCATTGTTGGCGTGTCGTTAATTCTTCTTATTTATCAGATTTACTATCACTTTTACCATTGTTTCTTTGTCTTCAGGTTTACTAACAGCAATCATTAAAGTTAATGCAACCAAAGCGTTATCGGCGATACGTTTTCTGCCTTCTGAATCAAATAATACTCTATTTTTTTCAAGAAAATAGAGGAATAAAAATGCAGCTATTCGCTTGTTTCCATCAGAAAAAGAGTGGTTCTTTACTACGAAATAAAGGAGGTTTGCTGCTTTTTCTTCAATACTTGGATATAGGTCTACTCCGCCGAATGATTGATATATTGTCGATACAGAACTTTTAAATGATTCATCTTTCTCATGACCGAACAAATCACTATTTCCATAAGTCTGTTTTGTTAATATGATTTGCTCAATAGCTTCTGCATAAGTCAGTTGATATGTTTCTTTTCCAGAGGTTTCAGTAACCTTTAGTGATTGATAATCATATTGATCTAAGATATCTAAAGCATAAGAATAGTCTGAAATTATTTTTAATAATCCTTTACTTTCGTCTGTTGATAACTCTTTGTAAGAAACTGTATTGGATAATATCTTAACAGTATTCTTCAATTCTATTAGTTGTTCATTCTGTTCTTCAAGCTTTCTCTGGTTTATTGCATACCCTTTAATTAGATAGTCTTTTAAAAGTTTTGATGCCCATTTTCGAAACTGTATACCTCTTTTAGAATTTACTCTGTAACCAACTGATATAATAGCATCTAGATTGTAATGCTTTATTTGGCGTTTTACGCTTCGTTCACCCTCTTGACGAACTACCGAGTATTTCTCGGTAGTTGAAAATTCATCTAATTCTTCCGATTTATAAATATTCTTCAAGTGAAGTCCTATCGTATCTGAATCCTTGTCAAACAATTCAGCCATTTGACTCTGGGATAGCCATACAGTTTCATTCTCTAGTTTTACGTCGATAAAAGTATTTCCATCTTGAGTTCTATATATTTTGATTTCAGAATTTTCCATTTAACAAATATACATATTTTAGATGTTCAGGCTGATGTATTTTCCATCTCGATGGGCTTCACCTTTAATGCACGCCAACTGTGAGAAAAACAGCCATAAATTTTAAATGAGATAATATTCTTCAGTTAATTCCTTAATGCATTTAACCTTTTCCTGGCTTCAACAGAAAAAATACTGTCAGGATAATCTGTAATAATGGATTTGTAACACTCTAATGCTTCAGAAGAATTTTGCATCTTTTCAAGCAATTTTCCTTTGTTAAACAATGCTTTATCTGCTAAAGAATCCCACGGATGATCGGTAATTATTTTTTCAAGATTTGCCAAAGCATCATTCAGTTTATTCTGCTTTAAGTAAATCTCATATTTTTTGAAATATACTTCATCAATCAAGCTGTGAGCCGGTTGATTCCTTATCAATTCATCCAATTTGTTTAAAGCCTCATCTGCCTTTTTCTGCAATACTAAAAACTCTGCCTCTGCATAAACTTTCATTGCAGTGTAGCTAGTATCTAAAGTTGTATTGTCGCTAATTAACTGCGATAATGCAATTGCATCGTTGGCAATTAATTTTGAAGTACTTCCTTTGAGGGCATCCAACTGAGCTTTAGCCCATTTTAATTCGCCCATATAGTAAGAAACCTTTGCCTTTTTAAACTTGGCTTCGTAACCTATGGTGTTGTTCTTGTTTGCTTTTTCAATCTGAGAATAAAGTAGAATGGCATCCCATTTTTCATTGGCAAATAGTTTAATATCTGCCAATTCCATTTTAATTTCCGATTTGTATTGAGGATGAATGCTACGATTTTTTAAAACAGTTTCAAGTTTTTCAATGGCTTGATTGCTCTGATTTAAATAAGCCGATAAGATATGAGAGTGTTGGACAATAGCTTTTGTAGTTTGTCCTGTATTTTTATTCTGCTTTAAAAAACGATCATACAAAGAAGCAAGAGATTCCCATTCTTCCCGAGAAACAATTTTAGCTTCGTTCAACTGTAAATATTTAGTCTCTAATAGTTCTGTTTTTGCTTTTAAATAGTTTGATGTCTCAGATCCTTTATCGATTACAAGCTGAAAAGCTTTCAATGCAGTTTCAAAATCCTGATTGGTTCTTGCAGTATATGCCAATGCCATTAAGCGAAAACCATCTTCTTTTTTAATCAGATCGATTGATCTTGCTTGTGCCAATGCCGGTTGAAACTGTTTTTTTTGCATAAAGTACCACTGCAACAATTCTTTCAAAACAAAATTGTCGGGTTCTGTTTGCATTTTATTCAAAAGCTGATTTCTGATAATTGGATCAAGACTGGAATCGATATCCTGAGTAAGAGCAGATTGAAGGCGATTTTGTACAGTGCTAAGATTGGTTGGATCAATTGATACGCCGATTAAAAACTCTCTAAGCATTTTTTCAAAATCTCTTTGATAGAGATAAATGTTTCCCAATTCGATATGATATAGATGTGCTTGTTTTAACAATTCACGTCCTTTTTTATATGTTTTTGCAGCAAACTCATATTCCCGTTTGGTAATAAATGCATTGGCAACATTGTTAATGTCAACTTTAATGGGTTTTAGCTTTTGCAGAGCTTTGTTGTATTGAATATTAGCTTCTTCTTCCTGATTCCATTTTTTGTAGACGTATCCCAAACTGATTAAAAAGCTGTTATCGTTCGGATTCTTTCGCACCTGTTTTTTTACAAAACTTTCAGCATCTTTAAATTCTTCCAGTGCAAGCAAGCAATCTACATAATAATTGTAGTAGGTTTTGGATTTTGTAACATCGTACAAATCGTAAAACAGGGTAGAAGCTGGCTTGTACTCTTTATCGCGAAAGTATTTAAAGGCCAAAGAACTTCCCGATTGAATGTTTAATTGTCCAAAAGAGTAAAGAGTCCCTGATAACAATGAAATCAGAAATATGCTTGTTAATATCTTTTTCAAAACAAAATTTTTATTGATTCAGCACCATAAAAATAAAAAAAAGCCCGACTTTAATGTTCGGGCTTTAGCAAATATTTTTAGAATCGATTAGTCGATCATGTCAAATCCAGTATAAGGAACCAATGCTTTAGGAATTTTAATTCCTTCAGGCGTTTGGTGATTTTCCAGCAATGCAGCTACAATTCTTGGCAAAGCCAAAGCACTACCATTTAATGTGTGAGCCAATTGTGGTTTCTTCATGTCCTTATCTTTAAATCGAAGTTTCAAGCGATTTGCCTGGTACGATTCAAAGTTCGAAACTGAACTTACCTCTAGCCATTTGTCCTGAGCTGCCGAGTATACTTCAAAATCGAAAGTTAAAGCAGCAGTAAAACTGGTATCGCCACCACACAAACGCAACAAGCGATATGGCAATTCCAATTTTTGAATAATGCCTTCAACATGCTTCACCATCTCGTCCAGCGTTTCGTACGATTTTTCAGGATGTTGCAATTGTACAATCTCAACTTTATCGAATTGGTGCAAGCGGTTCAAGCCGCGAACATCTTTTCCGTAAGAACCAGCTTCTCTTCTAAAACAAGCCGAATAAGCTGTATTCTTAACAGGAAAATCTTCTCCCTTTAAAATCACATCACGGTAAATGTTGGTTACAGGAACCTCAGCCGTTGGAATCAAATACAAATTATCTTCCGTTACATGATACATCTGGCCTTCCTTGTCAGGCAACTGGCCTGTTCCATATCCCGAATCTTCGTTTACAACCAGTGGAGGAATTACTTCTTCGTAACCAGCTTTGCGGTTTTCATCCAGAAAGAAATTGATTAAAGCTCTTTGAAGAATAGCACCTTTGCCACGATACAATGGGAAACCTGCACCTGTGATTTTCACACCTAAATCAAAATCGATCAGGTTGTATTTTTTTGCCAATTCCCAATGTGGAACAGCATCAGGAGCTAAAGTTGGAGCTTCGCCAATGGTTTTTTCAATCACATTATCTTCTTCGCCTTTACCTGCAGGAACCGATGAATGAGGAATGTTAGGAATTTGCAATAGCAAATCGTTTAATTCTTCAACAATGGAATTTTGCTTCGAATTTAATTCTGCAATAGCATTTTTCAACTCGCCGGTTTTGGCTTTTGCAGCATTAGCTTCTTCAGCTTTTCCACTTTTAAAAAGCATACCAATTTCTTTCGATAAACTGTTCATTTCTGCTTGCGTGGCATCTTGTTCAGCTTGTGTTGCTTTTCTGCTCTCATCAAGATCAATAATTTTTCCGATAATTTCTTTCGCATCAAAATTTTTGATCTCTAAAGCCTTGATGGCTTCTTCTTGGTTTTCCTGTAAATATTTTAGGCTTAGCATCTATTTTCTTTTGTTGATGATTATTCCCTGTTTTTATGAAAATGTAAAAATAAAAAAATCTCCTGTCTTTATACCTTGATAAAGCAGGAGATTTAAATATTTTAATACTGAATTAACTATTCAGCAAGAGGTTCAATAGAAACGTAAGATTTGTTGTCTTTTTTCTTTTTGAAAACAACAGTTCCATCAACAAGTGCAAATAAAGTGTGATCTTTACCACAACCAACATTCTCACCTGGGTTATGCTTAGTTCCTCTCTGGCGTACAAGAATATTTCCAGCTTGTGCAAATTGTCCGCCGTAAATTTTAACTCCTAATCGTTTACTTTCCGATTCTCTACCGTTCTTCGAGCTACCAACTCCTTTTTTATGTGCCATTTTGTAATATTTTTAAGGATTAAGCTACAATTTCTTCAATTTGAATTTGTGAAAGGTACTGACGGTGACCGTTCAGTTTTTTGTATCCTTTTCTTCTTTTCTTTTTGAATACTTTTACCTTATCACCTTTCATGTGTGATAAAACTTTTGCAGTTACTTTTGCGCCTTCAACAGCAGGAGCACCAACTACAACTTCACCTTCGTTATCAACTAAAAGAACTTTAGCGAACTCAACTTGTCCACCTTCTTCAGCTTCTAATCTGTGAACGAAAATCTTCTGGTCTTTTTCAACTTTAAATTGCTGACCCGCGATTTCTACAATTGCGTACATTTTAATACAATTTTACGGTTTGTTCCAGGGGGTGGGCAACCTGCTAATCAAGTTATTCCTCTTGGTAAACCCCCGAAGAAATTATTTTTCGGACTGCAAAAATAGAAAAGAATAATTGATAAACAAAGTTTTAAGATTGGAAATATAGCTTTTTATCAACTTTTTTCTCCATCAATATTTTTTGCTGCGAAATATGATATTAATTCCTCGCAAATGTAGAAAGTTTCCTCATTCATGTTTGGATTATGTAGGCTAATAATTGTATCTTCATGTAATACATTTACAAATTGTACTTAAATTTTGAATGAAAGAAATGCAGTGTGTTGTGTAAATGTCTGTATAATCGGCATTTGTATCGATTATAAATTGTGAAATTCTGAAATGCAAATAAAAAAAATACCTTGTTTTCCTTTATTGTTAATAAGCTTCAAAACAATTGTTATATTTGCTTCAAAGAAAAGATGGAAATTTGTAAAAACCTATGGGTAAAATAAAATTAAACGTTCTTGGATTGTCATATAGTCAGACACAAACCGGTGCTTATGCATTGGTGTTATCGGAAGAAGATGGCGATAGACGTATTCCCATTATTATTGGAGGAGTTGAAGCGCAGTCAATTGCGATACAACTTGAAGAATTAGATCCTCCCAGGCCTTTAACTCACGACTTGTTTAAAAGTTTTGCAGAAGCTTTTGCTGTTACTGTAACCGAGGTAAATATTTATCGTTTGGAGGAAGGAATATTCTATTCGGAATTGATTTGTGAAAAGGGAGCAAATCGAATTCGTATTGATTCAAGAACATCAGATGCAGTTGCCATTGCACTTCGATTTAAATGTCCAATTTACACAACAGATGAAATAATTGATAAAGCAGGAATTGTATTGTCAATAGAAGGAGAACCTCAGGAGCCAACCATTACTGCACCTACAACAGAATTTAGCTCAAGTGAACCAAGTTCAAACAGTGAATTTAGCGATTATTCAATCGCCCAGCTACAAGGCATGCTGGATGATGCCATTCGGGATGAAGATTACGAAAAAGCATCCTTAATAAGAGATGAGCTAGATAAAAGAGACGAATAATTTAAAAGAAATAGAGAATTGAAGGCAGGCTAACAACCTGCCTTGTTTTGTTTCACCCATTTTGAATTTTTAATTGTCTTTTAATCAATGGTATTGTTTTACAGGTCAATTTTAAAATATCTATTGGCATACAAAAGCTAATCACATAGTTACATATTATGGTATAAAAAGTTAATTTTAAGAATCAGCAATCTAACCCAAACTAAACTATGAACCTAAAAGAAAAATTAAAAGATCTTGGGCCCGGCATTTTAGTTACCGCAGCCTTTATCGGACCAGGAACCATTACAACTTGTACATTAACAGGAGCCGGATTTGGCTATGCTTTGCTTTGGGGACTCGTTTTTAGTGTTCTTGCCACCATTGTTCTGCAGGAGATGACAGCTCGCCTTGGAATTATTGGGCAAAAAGGATTAGGCGAAGCATTGCGACAACAATTTCAAAATCCCGTAGTAAAACTATTGGCCATTGTACTTGTGCTTTCGGCAATACTAATAGGAAATGCAGCCTACGAAACTGGTAATATACTTGGAGCATCCCTTGGAATGATAGAGGTTACGGGCATTTCTACCATTGAATTAGGATCAACTCCTATTCAAATTTGGGGACCCGTAATTGGAATAATTGCTTTTATACTCCTAATTATGGGTAGCTACAAAAGTTTGGAGAGAATACTTATTGCATTGGTATTGCTCATGAGTATCTCCTTTATCTCAACCATGATTATTATTGGCCCAAAACTATTGCCAATCTTAAAAGGAATGTTTATTCCTTCCCTTCCGGCAGAGAGTGTATACATGTTAATAGGATTGATTGGAACTACAGTGGTTCCCTATAACCTCTTTCTTCATGCATCGGTAGTAAGAGAAAAGTGGACGAAGAAAGAAGATCTTTCAACTGCCAGAACCGACCTGTTTTACTCGGTGGTTTTGGGTGGTATCATATCCATGTCAATTGTAATTACATCGGCAACAGCTTTTTTCGGAACGGGAGCAGAAATTAAAGGAGCCAGCGACCTGGCATCGCAATTGAAACCATTATTGGGCGATTGGGCAGGAATCATCATGTCAATAGGACTGTTTGCAGCAGGAATATCGTCTGCAATTACTGCACCTTTGGCGGCTGCCTATGCAACTTCAGGTATTCTAGGTTGGAAAGTAGATCTGAAATCATTCAAATTTAAAGCAGTTTGGATGGTCTTTCTTCTAATAGGAATCGTTTTCTCGGCCATTGGTTTTAGCCCGATTAAGGCC
>JAOARS010000020.1 GCA_025210415.1 Marinifilum sp.
AATGCCTATAATATTGATGAAGAACCACTTTTTGCTCTTTGGTAAATATTCTGATATCATTTTAATTTGAATCGTTGGTGAATAAAAATGTGAATGTTGAAGTACTTTGGATCATTTCCTGGCTAATAATTAGTAGCTGGCAATTGATAATTCTCTGCTGTTTTTTTCAGCTACTACTTCGCCATCGTACAGGTTAATTACACGATGAGCAAATTCAGCATCTCTTTCCGAGTGCGTTACCATTACAATTGTTGTTCCTTCATTGTTCAATTCACTCAACAGGTTCATTACCTCAAGTCCGGTTTTTGAATCCAGGTTACCAGTAGGCTCATCGGCAAGTAAAAGTTTAGGATTGGCTGCTACAGCACGCGCTATGGCAACTCTTTGTTGGTGTCCTCCCGATAGTTGCTGTGGAAAATGATTTCTTCTATGTCCAATTTTCATTCTATCCAACATTTGCAATACTCTTTCTTTTTTTTGGTTCGAAGAATAACGCAAATATTTTAATGGTAGTTCTACATTTTTGTACACATTCAACTCATCAATTAAGTTGAATGATTGAAAAACAAAATTGATATTTCCTTTTCTCATCAGGTTGCGTTGGTTTTCTTTTAGATTTCCAACTTGTTTGCCATTGAACACATATTCACCAGTACTTGGACTATCCAGCATACCCAAAATATTTAACAAGGTAGATTTACCACAACCAGATGGGCCCATGATGGCAACAAATTCACCTTTGTTGATTTTTAAATTTACTTTGTTAAGCGCCGTAGTTTCTACTTCTTCGGTTCTGAATATTTTGCTTAGATTTTCTACTTTGATCATTTTGTTTTATTAAAGATTCGTAAGTTACATAATTCTTAATTTCACGCCCAAAAGAATGTTATACCATTTTGAGAATGAAGTAAGCTATATTGATTATTCCTTTATACAAGTAGTTTATTGCTATTGTTGTGCCATGTTTTATAAATGGTAATACAACAGGAGTTTATGAGTAAAAGTGAGATTGGGAGAAATATTCAGGTGTAAAATAAATTTATTCTTACTGTATAGTTTCTTTACATTTGGTTGAGTTGTTAGTAGCATTTCTCTACTTTTGGTAGACTAAAACTCATTAAAACATGTCAGCTGGAAATATTTTAATTGTCGATGATCACAAACGAGTAAGAATTTCTCTGCAAATGCTACTGCAGGATGAGTTTGAAATGGTTAATGTACTTTCCAATCCGAAAACTTTATTGAATGAGTTACAGGCCAATTGTTATGATATTATTCTTTTGGACATGAACTTTTCCGCAGGAGTGAATACAGGAAATGAAGGCTTGTTTTGGATGAATGAAATTTTAAAACATGATCCCGATTTGGCAGTGGTGCTGCTTACAGCTTATGGAGATGTGGAATTGGCGGTAAAAGCCATAAAACAGGGAGCAAGTGATTTTGTATTAAAACCATGGGACAACAACAAATTGATCAGCACCTTGCAATCTGCATTGAAGTTGCGACAATCGAAAAGGAAAATTCAGAAACTGGAAATAGATAAACAAGAGCTTACCCGAGAATTGAATCAAAGAAAATCTGAAATGCTTGGCCGATCAACAGCAATGATGAATTTACGAAAGTTATTGCAAAAAGTAGCAGTTACCAATGCCAATGTGTTGGTCTTGGGGGAACATGGAACGGGAAAGGAGTTGATTGCACGGGAAATACATCAGCAATCTGATAGAAATAGGAAGCCAATGGTTTCGGTTGATATGGGAGCAATGAACGAATCGATTTTCGAAAGTGAATTGTTTGGCCATGTAAAAGGAGCATTTACCGATGCCCGGGAAGATAGGCAGGGAAGGTTCGAATTGGCTTCGGGTGGAACCATTTTTTTGGATGAGATCGGAAACCTATCGTTGGCCATGCAGGCCAAATTGTTGTCAGTACTACAAAACAGAGAGGTAATACGAGTTGGCGATCATCAAGTGCGTAGCATAGATATTCGCCTTGTGTGCGCTACCAATAAAAATCTTCAGGAAATGATTGCTAAAGGAACATTTCGTGAAGATTTGCTTTATCGTATTAACACCATTCAAATAGATGTTCCGCCTTTGCGAGATCGTGGGAGCGATATTGTTTTGCTAGCTGAGTATTTCTTGATGAATTATGCGAAGAAATATAGTAAAGGAAGACTGAAATATACTGATGAGGCTCTTGTTAAATTGAGAAATTATGCCTGGCCAGGAAATATTCGCGAGTTGCAACATGCAGTTGAAAAAGCGGTGATTCTTTCTGAGAAGGAGAAAATTACAGAAGAAGACTTTTTTTTAAACCAAAAGCCTGGTCAACGGATTGAGATTCCGGCACAAAGTTTTGTGAAGATGGAAAAGCAAATGATACTTGCTGCCATGGAACGACATGGAGGAAATTTAACACATATGGCAAAGGAACTTGGTGTTACACGCCCAACTCTTTATCACAAAATCAAAAAGTATGACCTATAAAAGCCTCTTCGTTCAGCTTATAATTCGCCTTGGCAGTATTGTGGTTTTGAGTTTTCTTACGGGATGGATATTTTGGGTGACAGATTATTCGTATCTGGCTACTTTAGTGTTGATGCTCATCTTTTGGTTAAGTTATCGATTGATTCATTACCTAAATGTGACCAATCGCTTGTTGTCACAATTCTTCCTGTCGGTAAAGAATGAGGATTCCGCTTTAAGATTTCCTAAAAGTATGTCAGACAAATCATTCGATGAATTACGCAGACAAATGCAGGAAGTGAATCGAACCATAAAGGATTTGAAATTGCAGGCGCAGAGAAAAGAAACGGTAAGTAATGCAATTATTGAACATGCAGATGTGGGCTTGCTCTCTTTTAACCAGAATGGAATCGTAGAATATATCAATCAAAAAGGACGCGAATTGCTGGGTATACATCACTTGCACAATATTAAGGCATTGCAAAAAAATGATGGGGCATTGTTGCAGTTATTTGAGCAGATGAATGCAGGAGATTCGCGTGTGCATCAAATACAGTTGAAGCAGCACTTTTACTATCTGTTGATTTCCTGTACAACCATTAAACAGGAAAATAGGGAACTAAAACTATTGTCCTTTACGGATATTAAAAATGAGATGGATGCCCATGAGTTGGAATCATGGCAAAAGCTAATTAATGTACTGACACATGAAATCATGAATTCTGTTTCTCCACTAACCTGTTTGTCAGAAAAACTAGAAAATAACTATCAGCAAATTAAAGCTGGTACCGTTCTTACAGAACCTGTACTTACAAAAACGCGCAATGGACTTCAAGTGATTAAAGAGCAAGGGCAGGGGCTCATGTATTTTGTAGAAGCCTATCGTGAACTATCGCGAATTCCTCAGCCAAATCCACAAGCCATTAACATCTCACAACTCTTTCAACATTTGCAAGGTTTGTTGGATTTGTTCTCCAACGAAAAGTTGCAATATCATTTCAGTATAACGCCCGTAGAATTAAAGCTTTATGCCGATGAAACCCTTGTGAAGCAAGTTCTGATTAACCTGATTAAAAATGCGAAGCAAGCCATCCAAAGACATGGGGAAATTCATCTGAAAGCAGAACAGAAACAAGCGGGAAATGTTGAAATTAGTATTACCGATAATGGTTGTGGTATTCCTTCCGGAGATATGAAAAACGTATTTGTACCATTTTTCACCACCAAGGAGGAAGGATCGGGAATTGGCCTTAGTTTGGCCCGCCAAATCATGCGTCTGCACAATGGACATATCTTGGTAGAATCGGAAGAAGGGAAAGGTACGAAGGTCAAGCTGGTTTTTCCTGGCAATGCTTGATATTTCATGCTTGATGCTCTTACTGAAGTGAGGGTATCAATTTTGAGTATATATTGAGAAAAATGTAGTTCGTAGTAATTTGTTTTTGAGTGTCTTGTGAATCAAACTAATAACCAGTGACTAAAAACTAAAGAACGATTCAAATTAAGATCCCTTAAGAAATTTTAACCATTTTTATACCTTATTTCGTCAAAGTATTGGCTTGAAGATAAAACATATACGC
>JAOARS010000305.1 GCA_025210415.1 Marinifilum sp.
AACCAGCGTCGAAAACTTACTTCATAAGCATTGTAATTGATCTTCTTTTGTTCAAATGCTTCCATATGATTGGTAAGCATTGCTTCTTTAACTTTATTCATACTCTTGACTTTTGTGTCAAGCTATGTCAGGAGAAGACAAATGGCCATTCCATGCGTCATCGTCGTTCCTCAATTCGGAATCATGAATCCTCATCATGGAATCATTACACTTCATCGTGGAATCATCATTCCTCAGAACTTTAAAACTATCGGATTAAAAATTCTAAACCCTACGGTCTGTACATTACAAATTTACAGGAACGAGTTATCCCTGATTACAAATCAGGAACTGTTGGTTTTGGTATTAAAGAAATAATTCTGTTGAGAGCATACTAATTGTTTGCAGCTTCTTGATTTTGCTAATAATCTTCTGTAAATTCAATAAACTTTTAGCTGAATAAAAATTTAATACAAACCTTAATATAAAAATTATGGCAACACTTAATGTTTACCTGGCCTTTAACGGAAATTGCGAAGAAGCTTTTGAATTTTACAAATCGGTTTTGGGTGGAGAATTTACCCATGTAGCTCGCTTTGGTGAGATGCCTCCGTCGGATAACTGCCCGCCTGTGCCCGAAAAAGATAAGAATTTGATTATGCATGTTTCTTTGCCTATTAGCAAGGAAACGGTTCTTATGGGTAGTGATTCTTCGGAAGCGTTTGGACCACTTCCTACCCAAGGGAATAATTTTTCTTTATCGTTGGATACGGATTCAAAAGAGGAAGCAGATCGTATTTTTGCAGCACTTTCTGCTGGCGGTAATGCAATCATGCCAATGGATAAAACATTTTGGGGATCGTATTTCGGGATGCTTACCGATAAATTCGGCATTCAGTGGATGGTGAGTTTTCAGTTGGAACCGCATTGATTTGTAAGTATAAAGTTTAAAGTAGAGCCGCAAGGAATTGCGGCTTTTGTATTTCTAATGGATTGATTTAGAAAACATTTTTGTTTGATGTCGCTAATCCAAACTATTAAACTACCTTTGCCGCTCACTTTTACAAGATGATGACATTTGACAAATTAGATATTGTAGATCCAATATTAAGAGCGATAGAGGCGAAAGGTTATACAAATCCGACTCCTATTCAGGCAGAGGCAATTCCTATTTTATTACAAAAAAGAGACCTTTTGGGTTGTGCCCAAACAGGAACAGGAAAAACTGCGGCCTTTGCAATTCCAATTCTTCAGCATTTGTTGAAAGATGGACAAGGCAAAGGAAAGAGAAAAATAAAAGCACTGGTTGTTACGCCAACAAGAGAATTGGCAATACAGATTAAAGATAGTTTTACCGAATACGGGCAGCATACAGGAATTGAAAATACTGTAATTTTTGGTGGTGTAAAGCAAGGTGCACAAACTCAGGCCTTGGCCAAAGGAGTTGATGTGCTGGTTGCCACACCTGGTAGGTTGTTGGACTTGATCAATCAAGGATTTATTTCTTTGCGTGATATCAGGTACTTTGTACTCGATGAGGCTGATCAGATGCTGGATATGGGCTTCATTTACGATATTCGTAGAATTATAGATCAACTGCCAAAGCGCCGACAATCACTGTTCTTTTCTGCTACCATGCCTCCTAAAATTGTGAGTCTGTCGAAGCAGATTTTGGGAAATCCTGAAAAGGTAACGATTCAACCACAGCAAACTACTGCTGAAAGAGTGGAGCAATCCATCTATTTTACCAGTAAAAGAGCAAAATCGAAATTGTTAACTCACTTGCTTAAATCAAGAGAGTTGGGATCTACATTGGTATTTTCCAGAACCAAATATGGAGCTGATAAAATTGTTAGAATACTAAAGAAGGCTGATATAAAAACAGAAGCCATTCATGGTAACAAAACGCAGAATTCAAGACAAAAAGCATTAAACAACTTCAAAGAAGGAAGCACAAAAGTATTGGTTGCTACTGATATTGCAGCTCGTGGTATCGATGTTGCAGGTTTGGCATTGGTAGTGAATTACGATTTGCCAAATATTCCGGAATCGTACGTTCACAGAATTGGTAGAACGGGAAGAGCCAGTGCAAGTGGTGTAGCCATATCTTTTTGTAGTGAAGATGAGTTGCCTTATTTAAAGGATATTCAGAAACTAATTAAGAAAAGCATTCCTGTTGTTAAGGATCATCCTTTTCCGGCTGAGGAAATGCCAGATCTGCCTAAAGAGGAAAAGAGTACGGAAAGGAAAAGCGAGAAGAAGAAATCTCGACCGTGTTCTGGTAAGCCAAATAATTCTGGCAAGAAGGATTGGAGAAGGCGCAAATCAGGCAGCTCTTCAAACGGGAGTGGATCAAACGGAAGAAGAAGGAAAAGATCATTTAAAAAATAAGTCATGGATCAGAAGGATTTCGACAAAATCAGAAAGATTAAGAAGGAGCATAAAGAAGCTTATAATCCTTGGAACAGGGAAGATGATGATGAATTGATCAACCTGTTTTTTGATGGTGTGCCAGTGGGCGAAATGGCAATTAAACTGAAAAGAACGAAAGGCGCGGTTCGTGCTCGTATTCGAAAAATGGAACTGACGAAGATCAAGAAGAAATAGTAATCTAAAGAGAATTCAGCAAGTGCCAATACCGATTATATAATGAAATGAACCTTGCCTACGTTTCACTCGAAAGGCTCAACCATTATTACATCGGCATAGCAAATAATCAATATAGCTCACTTCATTTTCAAAATGGTATAAGTTGCATATATAAGGTCGAATAGAGAAATCTGTTCGGCCTATTTTTATAATGTGTTTTTTAAAAACAATAAGATTGCTTTTTTATTTGATTAGTCATTTTCAATTACTAATATTATGCTGAATTATCAATCCCAACGATTTATAAGATGAGAAAAATTTTCTGCCTATTAATTGTGCCGTTAATTCTCTTAACGGCAATAAATTCCTGTAAAAATAAAAAAGTAAGCAAAAGAAAAGTTGACCCAGGATTCGGGCAGTATATTGCAGCATTTACCTCGGGAGTGGTGTCTGCCGAATCCATAATTGAGGTCCGTTTGGTAAATGATTATAAAAATCCGATTGAACCAGGACAGGAATTAGAGGCAGGAATTTTTACTGTTACTCCGAAGTTGAGTGGTAAAGCTTATTGGAAAGATCCAAGAACAATTGAGTTCAGAGCAGATTCCAAAATGAAATCGGGCGGAGTTTACAATGTAAATGTAAAAATCGGGAAACTGATGGAAGTACCTGAAAAATATAACAATTTGAAGTTTAGTTTTCAGGTAATTAAGCAAAGCTTCAGTTTTACGGGTGAGGGTTTACAATCCTACGACAAGAGCGATATGAAATCGCAGAAATACAAAGGTTACCTTACTACAGCAGATATTATTAATGATGATGAGATAGAATCAGTGCTAACTGCAAGTTTAGATGGAGAAGAGAAGCCAATTGGCTGGACTCATTCGGGCGATGGTAAAGTTCATCGTTTTGTGGTTGATAGCTTGCAAAGAAGCGAGGATAAAAGAGAACTGATAATTC